>NZ_QTVB01000015.1:0-62821 GCF_003435965.1 Roseburia sp. AF42-8 | reverse complement strand
TGATTATCTTTATAAACAGTATACAAAAAAGAGAGTAGAGTATTTGCAAAAATATAAAAAGGTGTCTGAATATGATTCAGAGAATCTAATGTACTCTTTAGTCAAAGAAATTATTGCTGATAACAAGTATGCATACTTGGACGTAGTGTGCCGTTTTCCGTTAAATATGTTAATTAGGGATCCAAAATTGTTAAGTGAACAGGAATGTCAGTATGCAATGAATCCAGCTACACATTTGGATTTTTTGGTATATAACAGAATTAGTAAGAAACCGGTATTAGCTATTGAGGTTGATGGATATGAATATCATCAGGATAATACTGTACAGGCATCACGAGATTTGTTGAAGAATCACATAATGGAATTGTATGAAATTCCATTGCTGAGATTTAAAACAATGGTAGTTGTGAAAGGGAAGCAATTATAGAAATGTTAGACAAGTTAATTGAGTAGCTCAAAAAAATAAATGCAGAAAACCAGGTATTTATCATGAAATGTTTAGAATTTTATGGGGAGAGAAGGTCTTAAATATATCAGATATAAAACCCTTGACATCTCCCACAAAACTAATTATATTTATAACAGTGTTATATAACACTGTTATAAATGAAACGGAGGCATCAGTGACTAAACCAATCGAGGCGTATCGGAAAGAATTCTTTCCTGCGCAACGGAAGAATTTTTAGAAAAGGGTTATTCCGATGCATCGCTTCGCACCATTGCGGCGAAAGCGGGAACAACCACAGGTTCTATTTATTCCAGATTTAAAGACAAAGAAGGGCTGTTTGCAGCAATTGTAGGACCGGTGGCAGAGTATATGATGAATCTTTTTGTGAAGACGCAGGAAGAATTTCATGCAGTAGAGCCGGAGCGGCAGCCGAAGGAAATGGATGACTATGTGATGTCAGGAATGGATGAAATGCTGGATTATATCTATGATAATTTTACCGCATTTCAGCTGTTATTAGAGGCGTCCTATGGAACGAAGTTCCAGAATTTTGTAGAACAGTTGGCAGAAGTAGAGGCAGAATATACCTACAAGTTCATGGAGGTTATTCATTTTCAGAATGAAGAGGAAAATGAAGTGACGGGAGAATTCATCCATATTATGACAAGGGCATTATTTGACAGCATGTTTGAAGTTGTGCGTCATAAGATGGAGAAAGAAACTGCACGGAAATACGTTCATATGCTGGAAAAATTCAACTATGCAGGCTGGAATACCATTTTAAAATTCGAAGTGTAAAAGATAGTAAGACTGCTTATCTTGTAACAGCAGGAAGCAGTCTTTTCTTAAAAACGCTGGTTAGTTAAAACTAATTCATATTAGATGACACTGTACGATGGAAATATCAAAAAGGTGCATTCCAGAATCCAAAAAGTCAGTTCTTTTGCCTGAATACCAACAGTGAGGTGGCACTTGGCTGTGAAAATATGTGACAGCAGCACACCGGGAGCAGTTTTTAAAACAGTTTTCGTTTCAATAAGAAGAAAGAATCAATTATTTTTAAAGGAGGAGAAGAAAAAGTGAAAAAGGAAAGTTCCTTATCAAAGCTTTTTGCCTATGCCGGTAAATTCCGCTATCTGACCATAGCATCCTGGATTTTATCGGTAATCAGCGCATGGCTGGCTTTGGTACCATTTTATTACATCTGGAGAATTATGAAAGAAGTACTTTCTGTGGCATCGAATTTTGGCAAAGCAGCTCATTTAAAAGAATATGGCTGGGCAGCCGTTGGATTTGCCATTTTATCCATGCTGGTTTATGTGTGCGCGCTGATGTGTTCCCATCTGGCAGCATTCCGCGTCCAGGCAAATATCCGCACCAGCCTGATGCGGCATATCCTGACACTGCCAATGGGATTTTTAGATAAAGACGGAACCGGCAAAATCCGTAAAATCGTCAATGAATCCAGCGCAGCAACAGAGACCTATCTGGCGCACCAGTTACCGGATCAGGCAGGAGCCATCGCAACACCGGCAGGTCTTTTGGTATTGCTTATGGTATTTGATTTCCGGCTTGGTCTTTTGAGTCTGATTCCTGTGGTGGCAGCATTTTTGATTATGGGAACCATGACCGGACAGCGTATGAAAGATAAGATGGAAGAATATCAGAATGCATTGGACGAAATGTCCAGTGAGGCAGTGGAATATGTCCGTGGAATCCCGGTAGTAAAGACTTTCGGACAGTCTGTATTTTCCTTCAAACGTTTCCAAACATCCATTCAGAAATATGAGAAATGGACAATTGCATACACGAAGGAAATGCGGATACCAATGACGGTGTATACAACAGCAATCAATGCGGTATTTGCAGTGCTGATTGCAGCAACCTTTTTCTTTACCGGAAAAGGAGGAGATAATACCTTTTTATTAAATCTTTTATTCTATATTATCATTACGCCGATTATCACTGTGACCATGAATAAAATTATGTATTCCAGTGAAAATCAGCTGATTGTAGCAGATGCAATTTCCCGTATCGAAAGTATTTTAGAAAAGAAACCGTTACCGGAAACCGCCCATGCACAGGAGCCGGAGAACAACTCCATTACCTTTGAAAATGTATCCTTCCGTTATGAAGATGCCGGAAGAGATGCACTGCATCAGATTAATCTTGCCATCAAAGAGGGCGAGCATGTGGCATTTGTAGGACCGTCCGGCGGCGGAAAGACGACGCTGGCAAGCCTTGTAGCACGATTCTTTGATATCACGGAAGGACGCATCCTGATTGGAAATAAGGATGTGAAGGAAATTCCTTCCAAGCAGTTAATGGATATGGTATCTTTTGTATTCCAGGATAGCAAATTATTAAAAACTTCCATTTTGGAAAATGTCCGCATGGGAAAGAAAGATGCAACCAGGGAAGAAGTCATGCAGGCGTTAAAGGAAGCCAGTGTGAAGATATCATTGCAAAACTTCCGGATGGAATTGATACAGTAATCGGAAGCAGCGGAACCTATGTATCCGGTGGAGAAGCCCAGCGGCTTTCCATTGCAAGAGCCATGTTAAAGAATGCACCAATTCTGATTTTGGATGAAGCAACTGCCTTTGCAGACCCGGATAATGAAGCAAAGGTGCAGGAAGCGTTTTCCAGACTGTCTAAGGGCAAGACCGTAATTATGATAGCCCATCGTCTTTCCTCTATTGTAGACGCGAACCGGATTTGCGTTTTAAAGGATGGCAGTATTGCAGAAGAGGGAACCCATGAAACATTACTTCAGAAAAATGGTGTATATGCCCATATGTGGGAAGAATACAACAAATCGGTACAGTGGAAGGTAGGTGCGTAACATGAACTGGAAAGAAAAATTACAACATAAATATGCCCTATCAGAGCAGGGCACAAATGACATGATAAAGGCATTTCTGACAGCAACCGTTTCCAATATTGTGTTGATGTTTCCGGTGGGACTGCTGTATTTTCTGGTGGAGGATTATCTGAATGATAACTTGAGCGGCAGAGGCGTGTTCTACCTTGTGGGAAGTATTCTCTGTCTGGTTCTGATCGCAGTGACAACGTATATCCAGTATAACTGCACCTTCCTTGCCACCTATGTGGAAAGTGGTGTGCGAAGAATTACGCTGGCAGAAAAATTAAGAAAGATTCCATTATCTTTCTTTGGCAAAAAGGATTTATCCGATTTGACCAGCACCATTATGGCGGACTGTGCCACGATAGAAACGGCATCCTCCCACTATATTCCGGAGCTTTTTGGAGCCTGTGTTTCCACCGCAATTATTGCTGTCAGCTTATTTTTCTTTGACTGGCGGATGGCACTGGCTGCGCTGTGGGTACTGCCGGTATCTTTTCTCATTGTGCTGAGTGCCGGAAAATTTTTAAGATACCTTAGCAGAAAACAGATGAAGCTGAAAATGGCCTGCGCAGATGGCATTCAGGAATGCTTAGAGACTGTCCGTGATTTACGGGCAAATGATGCACAGGAAAATTATATGGCTGGTCTTGAGAAGAAAATTAAAGCAGTAGAAAAGCATGCAGTGGCAGCAGAACTTGGAAATGCAGTCTTTGTATCCGGTGCCCAGATGATTTTAAAGCTTGGAATTGCAACAGTAGCACTGGTTGGCGGAATTTTACTTTCGAAAGGAAGTATTGATTTACTGACTTTCTTTATGTTCTTATTACTGGTATCAAGACTTTATGACCCGATGCAGATTTCCCTGCAGAACCTTGCTGCCATAATCAGCGTGGATGTGCAGTGCGAGCGGCTGGATGAAATTTTATCCCATCTGGTACAGAGTGGAAGCACCGAGATGAAATATGACGGATATGACATTGCATTTTCCCATGTGGGATTTTCCTATGACAGTCAGGAAAGTGTGCTGAAGGATGTGACCTTTACCGCAAAACAGGGCGAAGTCACTGCATTAATCGGACCATCCGGCGGCGGTAAGACCACGGTCTCAAGACTTGCCTCAAGATTCTGGGATATCGATAAGGGAACCATTACGGTAGGCGGCATGGACATTTCAAAGATTGACCCGGAAACACTGATGTCTCTTTATTCCATTGTCTTTCAGGATGTTACACTTTTTAACAATACGATTATGGAAAATATCCGTATTGGACGTTCCGATGCAACAGACAAGGAAGTCATTGCGGCAGCAAAATTGGCACACTGTGATGAATTTGCAGATAAACTGCCGGAGGGCTGGCATACCATGATTGGGGAAAACGGTTCTGAATTATCCGGTGGAGAACGTCAGAGAATTTCCATTGCAAGAGCATTTTTAAAGAATGCACCAATTATTTTCTTAGATGAAGCAACTGCATCCTTGGACGTAGATAATGAAACACTGATTCAGGAGGCACTGTCCCGGCTGATTCAGGATAAGACGGTTATGATTATTGCACATCGTATGCGTACAGTGGCAGATGCAGATAAGATTGTGGTATTAAAAGATGGAGTGGTAGCCGAAGAGGGTGCGCCGGAAGAACTTACAGCAAAGGATGGTGTTTATCGGCATATGGCAAAGACACAGCTTCAGGCAGCAGGCTGGAAATTGTAAAAAGCAGTTGACCTCCCCTTTATTCCGTCATAAGATAAAAAGATAGCGAGCATGCTATTGCGGAAACAGATAACGGAGGAAAAAAGAAAATGAGTTTTTTAGAAAGAAAAAACACAAAAGATGGTATGGCAGCAGGTCAGAAAGCCAGCGTAGATAATATTTATGCGCTGGATGGCAAAGTGCCGGTTTTAAATGCAATTCCATTTGGCTTGCAGCATATTTTAGCTATGTTTGTAGCCAATATTGCACCGATTCTGATTGTGGCAGGGGCCTGCGGAATGGATGCAAAGAATACGGCGATGATTATTCAGAGTGCAATGATGATTGCTGGAATCGGAACATTGATTCAGTTATTCCCAATCTGGAGAATCGGTTCGAGACTTCCGATTGTCATGGGAATTTCCTTTACCTTTGTATCCATTGCCTGTGTCATTGGCGGACAGTATGGCTATGGAGCAATCATGGGAGCGGTTCTTGTTGGAGGTATCGTAGAAGGTGTCCTTGGACTTTTATCCAAATACTGGATGAAACTGGTAACACCGATTGTAGCAGCTACCGTTGTAACAGCAATTGGATTTTCCCTGCTTGAAGTAGGCGCAGATTCCTTTGGTGGTGGCAGCAGCAGTGCAGATTTCGGATCTGCAACCAACTGGATACTTGGAACTGTGACACTGGTATGCTGTATCGTATTTAATATTGTAACAAAATCCTATTTCAAACAGTTAGCCGTACTGTTTGGACTGATTGTAGGTTATATTGTGGCATTGTGTATGGGTGTGGTAGATTTTTCAGCACTTTCCGATACAAGCCTTCTGGCACTGCCGCATCTGATGCCATTTAAAATGGAATTTCATGCAGATGCTATTATCGCATTTGTTTTGATATTCTTAGTGTCAGCAACCGAGACAATTGGAGATACCTCGGCACTGGCATCATCCGGCTTAAACCGTGATGTTACCCGGAAGGAGACTGCAGGTTCACTTGCCTGTGACGGATTTGTCAGTGCATTATCTTCGGTATTTGGCTGTATGCCGATTACATCCTTCAGCCAGAATGTAGGTCTGGTTGCCATGACCAAGGTTGTAAACCGTTTTGTCATTGCAACGGGGGCCATAATTATGATTCTGGCAGGAATTTTCCCGGTAGTGGGTGCAGTTCTTGCCACACTGCCAAGTGCAGTTCTGGGCGGATGTACAATTATGATGTTCGGAACTATTGTAATCAGTGGACTGCAGATGATTGGAAAATGTGGATTTTCCCAGAGAAATATTACCATATCGGCACTGTCCTTAAGTATCGGATTAGGCTTTACCCAGCTGCCGGATTTATTTGCAATCTTCCCGGGCATTATCCGTTCTATCTTTGCAGAAAACTGTGTAGCAGTTGTATTCCTTACTGCCATTATTTTAAATCTTGTATTGCCTAAAAATATGGAAGTAGAACGTCAGGAAAAGTAGCAGAGGAGAGCATATGAATATAGCAGTATACTGCGGTTCATCCGCAGGAAGTAAAGAAGCATATACCATCGGTGCAGTAGCCCTTGGTATGTGGATTGCAGAGAACGGACACACGCTGGTATATGGTGGAGCTCGTGGCGGATTGATGGGAACCATAGCCAATTCCGTCTTATCCAATGGTGGGAAAGTAATCGGTGTACTGCCGCAGGTGGAATCCATTCAAAACCGCAGACACCAGTTTTTAACAGAGTACATAGATACGAAAGACATGGCAGAGCGGAAAGCGAAAATGATAGAATTAGCGGATGCTTACATTGCACTGCCGGGCGGGCCGGGAACCTTAGACGAGTTATCGGATATCATATCCCTGCAGCGTCTTCACATCAATGAGAATCCATGTATTCTTTATGATATTGATGGCTTCTATCAGCCACTGAAAGCATTTTTCGAAGAAATGCAGAGCTCAGGCTTTGCAGCAAAAGAAGATTTTAACCGTCTGCTGATTTCCAAAGATTTATCGGAAATTGAAGCATTTATTCAGCAGCATTAAATGAAGCAGGAAAATAAAGACGGAGATTACGGATACAAAATACAGACCAAAAAGAAAACTCATAGTAAATTCCAAACGGAATCTGCTATGAGTTTTCTTCTTTCGCAAGCAGCGATATCTTAAAAAATTACTTGAAATAGTTTTATCCTAGCAACTGTTCTACATAATCTTTAATTGCCATATTGTCTTCCGGCATCTGGCAGCCGACGATATACATGCCTTCGTCGTCAGAACTTCGGATAATATGACCTTCCAAAGCAGCCTGATCCGGTAAATCAAAGGAAAGGATATTTAAGAGAATATCAGTCCCTTTACTATCTGCAAAGAACGGTGCATCGCAAAGGAAAGCAAATCCGTTGGCACTGATATTTTCCATGCGTCCCTGGAAGGTTTCTCCGGTGTTCTTAACTGTAATATTACAGAAATTGGAAAGGTCGGCACGAGGATATTTCCGTCTGTTTAAAATATTTGGACTGCCGGTGATTTCTACGACGAAATCAGAGGTTGTTTTATCTACATGGATGGAAGCATTATCCCAGCAGTATAGTACATTTCCAACAGTAATCTGGATGGAACAGGATTTGCTGTTACGAAGAGAAAGCTTTTCTTCCAGGGAAAGTATAATCTGGTTGGAATACTGTTTCAGAACTTCACCATGGAAAACATGGTCAGGGTTCTCCGTCAGGCGGATGGTTGCTTTCATACCAGGATTGATATCCTCAATACCCATGAAGCCGCCGATTCCAAGCTTGCACATCAACGCCTGGATTTCATTTTCTATGCTGTTAATATTGTTAGCACTTTCATCATATTTGCTTACCATACGTTGACTGATATCATCAGAATCATGAATGCAGAGTGTCATGGTATCGACAATTTCAGAAATATACTTCATATTTTCTACTAACTGGCGGTTTGATGTTTCCACTTCTTTGATTGCATTGTCAATGACCTGTATATGCTCACCCATCTGAGATGAGTCAGCGGTAATTTTATTTACGTTTTCACCGGTCAGTGTGACTTTCTCAAGAGTAAGCTGGATAAGTTTTAAGGTCTCTTCAATGGATTTTGTCATTTTGCCGGAGATTTCATCCAAACGCATCAGTGCATCCTGGATCTGTTTGGAAGAAGCCTTGGTTTCAGTGCTCAAGGTACGGATTTCCTCAGCAACAACAGCAAATCCTTTTCCTGCTTCTCCGGCTCTTGCAGCTTCAATGGAAGCATTTAAGGCAAGGAGGTTTGTCTGACCGGAAATATTATCAATGGTTCCGGTTTCTGATTTTACTTTTTCAAATTCAGAAGTAAATTCCGTAAGAACCTGTTCTACTTCGCTGGAAAGCTTTGACATAGTGCCGGCAGTTGTAACCAGACCCTCTAAGTCAGCAGAACTAATCTGTGCATGGTGAATGGATTCATCCGTCAAAGATACCATTTCGTGAATCATGGATACAACATGCTCAACCTGGGAATTGATATCGGTAGTCATATCAAGGGAAGAAGTCGTACGGTTCTGTAATTCCTGATTGTTGTTGGTCAGATTATTCATTCCTTTTAAGACAACGTCAGAACCATGTTTATTTTCATTAGCCAGTTCCCGGACAACGGTGATACCGTCCATAACGTTATTGCTGGCAGTTTTCACCTTTTCTACGGTATTTACCACACGGTGTAAATCATTCTTAATGCTGTCTGTTAATGCACCGTCAGCTTCATTTAAGTGGCGGATGGACATGATATAACAGATATAGCACAGAATCAGGCAGGATATCTGCAGCTGATAATTCTTTACGTCAGTAGCAGTGGTGCAGCTTAATACCATATAGCGGTAAATAATACTGATTACTACGCTGATAGTATTTGCAATACCGCACTGCAGCATGAATTTCCGGTCTTTAAAAATAATTAAAAGACTGGTTACCGGCAGAATGTAGGTAAATGCAATTGGGGATGCTGTGGTACATAAAAGATAAGTATAAAAGATACCGTAACCAAGCACCAGTATATAGCGATAGATGTCAGTAGTTTTTCCTTTGATTTTTAGAAATAATTCTCCAATAAAAAATGGAATCCAGCAGAGCAGAACAAAATAGAGATACTGCTTCGATGGATAGAGACCGTTGGACATATCGGCACCATAGTTAGCGGTCAGCAGCAGGGAAAATACAAGCCAGATTCTGCGGGCTTTGATATTGGCCTTGGCTTTAAAAACATTTTCATCATAATTCATAGATATTCTTAATCCTTCTCTTTCGTACAATGATATAATAAGCTAAACTAATTCTAAGCCATTTTTTTGTGGTTTTCAAGGTATTTTATGGAAAACATAGCTTGCTTTTTTGTGGGGAATGTGTATAATGAAAATCGTTGAAAAACGGGGTGCTCGCACAGGCGGGCTGAGAGTAAGCAGAAGCTTTAACCCAGAACCTGATTTGGATAATGCCAACGTAGGGAGATAACGAAACGCAGGTGCGATTACTTAGTGTGCAGGAATCTTTTTTACAGAGGTCCTGCACTTTTGTTTTTGCAGGTAGTGAGGAGAAATCACATATGAATATTACAAGAGAACAGCTTCTTCTTTATGCCGTTACCGACCGTAGCTGGCTTAAGGGAGAGACCTTATATGAGCAGGTAGAAAAAGCATTGAAGGGCGGAGTTACTTTAGTGCAGCTTCGGGAAAAAGAATTATCTGAGCCGGAATTTGAAGCAGAAGGCAGAAGCCTTTTGGAACTCTGCCACCGTTATAGGGTACCATTGATCATCAATGATAATGTGGAACTGGCAGAAAGGATAGGAGCCGATGGCGTGCATGTGGGACAGTCCGATATGGAGCTGACCCGTGCAAGAGAAATTCTTGGAACAGATAAAATCATCGGAGTGACTGCGAAAACAATAGAACAGGCACAGGCAGCAGAAAAAGCCGGTGCAGATTACTTAGGAAGCGGAGCCGTATTTGGCAGCAGCACCAAGACTGATGCAAAGCCGATGGAACTAAGCCTCCTGCAGGAAATCTGCCAGAGTGTCACCATCCCCGTAGTCGCAATTGGCGGCATCAACCACGATAACATCCTGAAATTAAAAGGATGCGAAATTGCAGGAGCAGCAGTTGTAAGTGGGATCTTCGCATGTGAAGACATCGAAGAGGGAACGAAAGAACTGTTGCAAAAAGTAAATATGGTAGTAAAAAATCATGAATAAGATAGGACATAAAAAAGTCTTACTTATATAAAGTGCAGATGATGATAAGATGAGTCTTATTTTGAATGAGGAAACACGCTGTCCTTGGAATACCATTTCTTTGTCTTTCCTGGGACACTTGGATTTCCCCTATTCAACAGGCAACGCCGGCATCATGGATGTGCCGGCGAGGCGGAATGGAGCATGGATGCAACTTTTCGCCGTTTGCCGGAAAAAAGATATACTTACGGGAAATTCTAGTGACCCTGAAAGACAAAGAAGGTATGCAAGGGCAGCGGGATTGCTCATTGGAAATATAGTAAGATATATCATCGCCTGCAATGTAATAACAAACCACAGCGGCAGATTGGGGGCACCACCTTAGGTCGCTATACAAAATTAATGCAAAGGAGACAAATGTATGAACACAGCATTAACAATCGCTGGAAGTGATTCCAGTGGAGGCGCCGGCATCCAGGCAGATATTAAGACGATGACCGCCAATGGCGTATACGCCATGAGTGCGATCACGGCACTTACTGCCCAGAATACAACCGGCGTAACAGACATTATGGAGGTAACTCCAGAATTTTTGGCAGAGGAGCTGGATCGTATTTTTACGGATATATATCCGGATGCAGTGAAGACCGGAATGGTCTCTTCCAGTGCTCTGATAGAGACAATTGCGGACAAACTGACAGCGTACCACGCAAAAAATATAGTCGTGGATCCTGTTATGGTAGCGACCAGCGGAGCAAAGCTCATCAGCGATGACGCTATCGGTACATTGAAAACTAAATTATTGCCTCCGGCAACTGTTATAACCCCAAATATCCCGGAAGCGGAAGTGCTTTCCGGTATGGAGATAAAGACAGAAGCAGATATGGAAAAAGCAGCAGAAATCATTTGTAAAACCTTCGGTTGTGCCGTGCTGTTAAAAGGCGGACATCAGTTAAATGATGCCAATGATTTGCTCTGGCAGAAGGACAAAGAGCCGGTATGGTTCCACGGAAAGAGAATTGACAATCCAAACACCCACGGAACCGGTTGTACCTTATCATCTGCCATAGCATCTAATCTTGCCAAGGGACGCAGCCTGGAAACATCCGTGCAGTATGCAAAGAATTACATATCCGGCGCACTGGCAGCCATGTTAGACCTTGGAAAGGGAAGCGGCCCGATGAATCACGCATTTGCAATAGAAGGAGAATATACCAATGAATGAGAAGAAGACATCTGTATTCAGTAACGGATTAATCTGGTTTGGAGCCGGTGTATCCATAGCTGAAATTTTAACCGGAACTTATTTTGCACCGCTTGGATTTGGAAAAGCCATGGCAGCTATCTTATTAGGACACTTAATCGGTGGACTGATGATGTTTGCAGCAGGGATGATTGGTGCAAGAGAACGAAGAAGTGCCATGGAAACCGTAAAAATGAGCTTTGGAGAGAAGGGAAGCCTTCTTTTTGCAGCGTTGAATGTATTGCAGCTGGTAGGATGGACAGCCATAATGATTTATGATGGCGCACTGGCAGCCAATGGTGTCATTCCGGTAGCAAACTGGTTCTGGGCAGCTATTATCGGAGTCCTCATTATCCTTTGGATCCTGATTGGACTTACCAATCTTGGGAAGCTCAATACCGTTGCAATGACCGCATTATTTATCCTGTCACTGGTATTGTTTAAAGTGATTTTTATTGGAAATGGAGCCATTCCGGCAATTGTGGATGATGGAAGCCTTACCTTTGGCGCAGCCGTAGAGCTTGCGGTAGCAATGCCACTTTCCTGGCTGCCATTAATCAGTGATTATACAAGAGAAGCAGAAAAACCATTTGCAGCTACCGCAGTCAGCGTTGTTGTATACAGTCTGGTCAGTATTTTCATGTATGTCATTGGTATGGGTGCAGCACTTATTACCGGTGAATATGATATTGCACAGATTATGTTAAAGACCGGATTTGGTATCGTAGGACTTGTGATTATCATTTTCTCAACAGTAACAACGACTTTCTTGGATGCTTATTCTGCAGGTGTTTCCAGTGTATCCATTTCTGAGAAAATCAATGAGAAATGGGCAGCAATTATTGTAACGGTAATCGGAACTGTTGCAGCAATTGTATATCCAATGGATAACATTACAAATTTCTTATATCTTATCGGTTCTGTCTTTGCTCCGATGATTGCCGTACAGATTGCAGATTACTTTATTTTAAAGAAAGCCAATGCAAAAGACATGGCATTTCAGTGGCGTAATCTTGGTGTCTGGCTTATCGGATTTGTGCTTTACCGTGTGCTGATGCACATTGATACTCCGGTTGGAAATACACTTCCGGATATGGTGGTTACCGTCATTCTCTGCGTGATTGTGGAAAAAGTTGCAGAAGCAGTAAAGAAAAACTAAGAGGTTCCCGTCCTCTCGGATGGGAACAGAAGAGAGGACAAAATGAATCACAAATCAAACTTAAAGAAATTAACCGTAACCGCAATTTTTGCAGCAATCGCAGTCGTAGGAAGCCTGTTTTCATTTCCGGTATTCGGCTCAAAATGTGCCCCGGTACAGCATCTTGTAAACGTACTGTGTGCTGTTCTGGTAGGACCTTGGTGGGGACTTGCCCAGGCATTTATTGCATCTTTAATCCGTAACCTTTTAGCACTGGGAAGCCCACTGGCATTTCCGGGAAGCATGTGTGGAGCACTTCTTGGCGGACTCCTTTATAAATATGGAAAGAAACTCCCATTTGCATATATCGGTGAGGTAGTAGGAACCGGAATTATCGGTGGGATGCTTTCTTATCCGGTTGCTTATCTGGTAATGGGAAATACAGCAGCTGCATTATTTACTTTTGTAGTACCATTTTTAATCAGTACCTGTGGCGGAACCATTATTGCAATGATTATTACCATTCCTTTAAAGAAATCAGGAATGTTAGCAAAAATGAAAGACAGTCTGGAGAACTAGAATATGGAATTAGAAGCCGGAAAAATTGCAGAACTGCATCATGAGATAAAAAAGAAACGTCCGGTCATTCACTGTATAACCAATGCGGTGACCGTCAATGACTGTGCCAATATTCTGCTGGCAGCAGGCGCATCTCCGACCATGGCACATCATCCGCTGGAAGTGGAAGAGATAACAGAAGGGGCAGCAGCCTTAGTCTGCAATCTTGGAGCTATTGCGGATTTTGAAGCTATGGAAAAAGCCGGAAAGAAAGCGGATGAAATGGGACATGCCATTGTATTAGACCCGGTAGGAATTTCCGGTTCTACTTACCGGCGGATGAAATGCCAGACTTTGATAAAAGAAATTCACCCGACCTGCATTCGGGGAAATTATTCTGAGATTCGTGCACTGTTAAAGGACTGCAATACCGTAACCGGTGTGGATGCATCGGATAAGTCTGTTGATGTGGAAAGCATGAAACAATATGCGAAGGTACAGAAGACCATACTGATTGCATCCGGTGCAGTGGATGTGATTACGGATGGCAGAGAAGTCTTTGAATGCAGAAGCGGCCATGAAATGATGGCACATATTACCGGAAGCGGTTGTATGTCATCGGTTGTGCTGGGTGCATTTCTTGGAGTGGAAGCAACCATAGAAGCGGCAGCAGCCTGCTGCAGTTTTATTGGATTGTGCGGCGAGGCAGCCGCAGAAAAAACAAAGGAATGTCAGGGCGGTACCATGACATTCCGAAATGCTTTCATCGATGAAGTTTCGCTGATGACACCGGAGAAAATTTATGACCGGTATCAGGAAAAGTAGTTTTGTATACCAGATGATGCATTAATCATTTGGCGTATTGTGGAACCGGCCTTCCAGTTCTTCTGTCTTTACAATATTGATAAAGGCATGCGGGTCGATGGAACGTATCATAGGAATTAACTGGCGCTTAGCCTCCGTATTAATGACGGAGTAGATAAGCGTCTTTTCTTTTTCCTCATAACAGCCAATGCCCTGAAACAGGGTGGCATCATGGTTGGTGGTTTCCCGGATTGCATGATAAATTTCGTTGGATTTATCAGAAATAATAAACAGAGTCTCTTTCTTGTAACGCTTATAAAGCATCTGAATTACCTGGGTGCTGCAGAACTGGTAGATGATGGAGTAAAGTGCAATGGACCAGCCAAAGAGAGCACCTGCAATGGCAAGGATAATGACATTGCCAAGGAGAATATAATTCCATGCATCAATTCCCTTCTGGGAAGAAAGATAAATACTGATAAAATCGGTTCCACCGGTAGTAGTTCCAACGTTTAAGCACAGGCAGATGGCAAATCCGTTTAAAAGACCACCGAACACACTGATTAAAAGAACATCCTGTGTAAATACATAAGCCGGCAGCAGGTCTACGAAAATACTGGATAAGAAAATCGTAAGAATCGAGTACCAGGTAAATTTTTTCCCAAGGAACCGGAAACCGATATAGATTGGGAAAATATTTAAAGCCACGTTGAAAAAGGTATATGGAATATCAATATGGAAAAAGGTCAGTCCGATTTCCTGCAAGAGCAGGGATACTCCGGAAAAGCCACCCGGAAATAATCCGGCAGTTTTCGCAAAACAACGCAGGTTCCATGCATACAGAATCGATGCAAAAAATACGATGAAAATCCGGAAGACCTGATAAAATTTTGGATGTTTGGACTCAATGGAAAGAAACATAATGATTACCTCCTGTTATCAGATTTTTTTATAGGGACTGTGTCCATAACACTTCTCACAGACCCGGAACGGATAACCTACCGGCAGCGTTACGCCGCAGTATTTACAGGTGCGGATATAATCCTTCTTATCTTTGGCAAGAAACTTCATAATTGTATCTTCTGTCTTTTCCCGTTCCCGGTTTAATCGCTCGCTATCAGAAATTTTTCCCATTCTGGTGGAAAACTGATGGTACAAGTCCAGCATTTTATAAAAAGTTTCGTAACGCATCAGTCCCTTGTCATTACACATAATCAGTGATGGAAAATGAAGGGAGACATCAGCAGTATAGGTTTTACAGTAATAGAGCCACAAATCAACGATATCCCGGTTTTTGATATCAATGGAGCAGGTCAGCATCCGGTAGAGGGTATGTTTATCCTCAAACCCATCGATTTCTTTACGGGCTTTATATGCCTTATCATATAGAAAGAGAATTTCGTCAATGCTGATTTTCTCAAAAGGAGCAGAGGGCTCTACGGATTTCCATATTTTTAAAATGGCATTTAATGGCTCGTCCATATCTAAAAGGACATGTGGGAAACCAAGGCTTACCTTCTTAATAACCGGTTCCGGCTGGTCAAAACGTTTGGCAATATAATTTCTGGCATCCTCGCCCATGGCATTGACATAACCGGTGTCATACATGCCAAACCGTCCGGCACGTCCGGCAATCTGCCGTATCTCCGGAATATTAAGCGGGCGGGTGGAAATGCCGTCATACTTTTCTGTCTGGATAAAAACAATTCTTCGTACCGGAAGATTCAGTCCCATACCGATGGCATCGGTGGAAACCACTACTTTTGTTTCGTGGCTTAAGAAAAGACGAATCTGTCTTCTGCGGATTTCCGGTGGAAGACTGCCGTAGATGACACTGGCACGAATTCCCTCACGTTCTAATCGTCCGGCAATGTCTAAGACAGCACGCTTGGTAAAAGTGATTAGTGCATCACCTTCTGTGACATCATCCGGAAAAACAAATGCCTCTTGCTCACAGACCAGTGCAGTTTTCCGTTCATAGTGGCGAACCTCAAAGGTGTCATCGCAAAGGGCTATGAGGTGGGTAACAACTTCCTCGGCAGCAAGACTCATGCAGATATGGATTTCATCTGCTTTTACCCCCAGAATAGCGCGGGTCCAGGAGTGCCCACGGTCACGGTCTGCAATCATCTGTGCTTCATCAATAACGGCAATATCATAGTGCTGTTCCATGTCCAACATTTCAATGGTAGAAGAAGTAATCCGGCTGTTTTCCTCCGGAATGCATTCTTCTCCGGTAAGCATCGTACAGGCAATGCCGGCATCTTTCATTTTCTCATAGATTTCCAGCGCTAGAAGACGCAAAGGACCAAGATAGACTCCGCACGAAGCCTCTTTTAAACGTTCTAATGCGTGATAAGTTTTGCCACAGTTGGTAGGACCAACATGCAGGATAAAATGCCGCTGCATGCCTCTGGTCTGTGGAAATTCTGTTTCCGGTTTCAACGGAACCATCCCGACAATCTGATGACGCATTCCAAATTGTCCATACTGATGGCACAAATCCTTTAAGGTGCGCCGGCAGATTGCAAGGGGCATTTCCTGATATAAAAAGTTTAAGAAACGCTCTGTAATTAATTCCGGTTCCTCGTCCCGCAGGGAACTGATATCAAGACGGACCAGCTCAGCAACAAGATAAGTCTCAAACTGCATAATATAAATGGGATTGGCATCCCGATAAACAAAATAGGAAAGATTACGGAGCTGACGGTGATAATTCTCCAGCTGCGGCTGCTTTATCTTCGGAGAATGGATAGCCAGCAGTTCCTTGGAAAGCCGCTGCATCCGCTTCGGATAGGGACCTGTTTCCGGTATCGTTTTTTTATGCTTCTTTTTCGCAAAGGTTTTATACTGGGCACAATAGAATTGTACCAATTTATCTGTCTGTATCATAAGACCTCCATATCTATGCTAAGTATACCATTCTTTGGGTATGGTTGCAAAAGACATATTTTTTACTTTACAGGAAATTGCTTTCCTGTAAAGTAAGAAACGCTCCGCGAGGATGCGCACTGCGGCGTATGAGGTAGATGTCGCAAGCGACCGCCGCAGGCGCGAGAATGTGCCAAGGCATATTCTATGTTCTATGAAATCTCTTCCACCGCTGGTTTGACTTCGGAGAAAATGGGTGTTACAATCGTTCGGTATGAAATGCTTTATGCAGGCGATGGGGAAAGCTTATAAGATAATACAAAATCATTGGTTATTCAGCAATTGCCTGTTTGGGACTGGAAAATCCCACAGTTCTAAAGTACATGTTTTTCTTTTTGCTATGAAAACAGTCTTTTCCATGTTTGACAGTAATACTGCACCGTTCGCTGAAATACGGATGTATTTTAAGGACTGTTAGGGGCACTTGGAATTTCGTCTGGCAATAGGCAACGCTGGTACAGGGATGTACCAGCGAGGCACAGATGAACATGGATGTGAATTTGTGCCGGTTGCCAGACAAAGCAGGCTGTAAATCGAAATTCCTAGTGCCCCTTGCAGGACTTATGTGGCATCCGTATCCAGCGGACAGTACAGTATTCCAGTCAAAGCAGGCAAAAGACAGTTTACAATCAAGAAAAACATGTACTTAAGAACGGTTGGTATTTTCCGTCAACAAACAGATTGTTGCTGAATATCCAATTGATTATTTGTTTCAGTCATAAGCTTTCCCCTTCGCCGGAGAAAGAAAGGAGACTGTGATGGAACACATAGTAGAAACTACGAAGAATCCGCTGGCGGAAGAAAAAATCGGGAAACTGATTGCCCGCTTTGCAATACCGGCAATCATCAGCATGCTGGTAAGTTCCCTTTATAATATAGTAGATCAGATATTTATCGGACAGGGCGTTGGCATGCTTGGAAATGCTGCAACAAATATTGCATTTCCGGTATCCATTATCTGCACGGCAACGGCATTGTTACTTGGAATCGGAAGTGCATCCAATTATAATCTGGAAACCGGAAAAGGAAATGTAGAAGAAGCAAACAAGATTGCAGGAACAGGACTGGGTCTGTTGTTTATCTGTGGAGTGATAATTGCAGCAATCGTATTGCTGTTTTTAAATCCGCTGCTGTATTTATTTGGTGTAACACCGGATGTGCTGCCATATGCACAGGATTATACATTTATTACAGCCTTTGGAATCCCGTTTCTGGTATCCACAACCGGCGGAACGCATCTGATCCGTGCGGACAGAAGCCCGACCTATTCCATGACCTGTATGCTTGTGGGTGCAATTATCAACACGATCTTAGACCCGTTATTTATTTTTACATTTAACTGGGGAATCAAAGGAGCCGCATGGGCGACTGTAATCGGACAGTTTGTATCAGGTCTGCTTGTTATTATATATTTTGTAAAATTCCGAAAAATGGAACTTCGGTTTTCCATGCTTCGTCCAAGGGTAAAATATATGAAAGCGATTGCAGCATTGGGAATGGCTTCCTGCATCAACCAGATAGCCATGGCAATCGTGCAGATTACCATGAATAATACGTTGCGTCATTACGGAGAAATGTCTGTATATGGAACAGATATCCCCCTTGCCTGCGTTGGAATTATCTCAAAAGTAAATATGGTATTTATGGCAATCTGTATTGGAATTTCCCAGGCTGTCAGCCAATCTGGGGCTTTAATTATGGAGCGGGAAGTTTTGGGAGAGTAAGAAAAACATTCTGGCGTGCCTTTGAGATATCCGTGCTGGTGGGTGTTGCATTTTTTGTTGTATTTCAGATATTTCCACATCAGCTGGTGACGGTATTTGGTGATGGAAGTACAGAATATTTCCAGTTCGCAGAGCGGTATTTCAGAATTTTTATGTTTATGACATTTATCAATGGAATCCAGCCAATGTCTTCTAGTTTCTTTACATCCATTGGAAAAGCCAGACTTGGTATTGTTGTATCACTGACCAGGCAGGTGCTGTTTTTACTGCCGCTGATTCTTATTTTCCCTTTGTTTATGGGAATCGACGGAGTAATGTATGCAGGACCAATCGCAGATGCAGCTGCAGCTGTCGTTGCCATTTTCTATGCACTGCGTGAATTAAATATCATGAAAAATTTAGAAAAGAAAGCAGTATAAAAATATCAATATAAAAAACGTCAAAAAGAATCCCATGGAAAACAGAAATATTCTCCATGGGATTTTTGCTATTTCCGGGCATCTGCAGGAATTTGCCGGTGGCAGGTCCTACAGGTTATGAAATAGCGGTATAAAACGGCAAAAGGCAGGTCTTTGGGATTAGAAGCTGTGGCCGCCGCCACCGCCGCCACTGCTACTGCCACCGCCGCCACTGCTGCTGCCACCGCCGCCGCTGCTGCCACCGCTGCCGCTGCTGGAAGGCGGACTGTAGACACGGGATTGCCGGATAAAACGGACATTTGGATTGACAATATTGCACTGTGTAAATACCTTTCCTAAAAGATCTGTTTTCGATGGTCTCTTCGCACGGGAGAAGGAACGTACCAGAAAATAATTTAACAACAAAGCAATGATAACTGCTAAAAAGGCATTACTGATATATTTCATCGGCTGCGCAATTTTTCGCCCTTCGAGCAATGTATTAATCTGACCAAAAGCGGTAAATGCACAGGTGTAATAATCACCATCAGAGGCATATTTGTATACATTATCGGTGATAGTGTTGGCATAACTTTTCGTAATGGTTTCATAAATGGTTCCGTTGCTGTGAATCCAGATGTTCCGATTGTCCATATCAATGAGAAATACGGTTGCACTGGTGGAACCGAAGGTGTCGCGGTAATAGCTTCGGATATAATCCTCAGTAGAATAGTAAGGATTGTAATCGATGGATTTAAAAGCAACACTTCCGTAAGTGGTAATCGGAGCCATCTCTTTTCCAAGGGTGGTTTCTTCCTCGTCTGTTAAAAGGTTGGCATCGTCCTCAACGATAACCTGATAACCGGTGCTTTTATTGGTATAGGTCTTGGTTTCGGCTTTGCAGGTAATACTTCCGTTAAGTAAGAGGAAGAAACATGCAAGCAGGCAGCCAAGAATTATTTTTGCAGAAAAAGAGCTGTATTTCTTCTTATATGTATCAGGCACGGTCATCACCTCCCTGTCGGTTAAACTGCGGCAGTTTCCGCATGGTAAGCATATTGTATTCCTTTAAAATGCTAAGAAGCGTAAAAATAATACCGGCAAAAGATACAATTGCACCACCATAGTAATAAAGGTCGGAAACCGGATGCAGGAAAGTAATCATTCCGGCAGCAGCAATGGAAATTAAGGCACCTAGGAATCCCGGAATTTTTCCACGGGTGGTTGTTTCACTGAACTGGGAAAATCCAAACAGCGAAGTCAGAATCCCACCGCCGATAACAATAAGCATAACAATTTTAGAAAATGAAAAACCGCCGGAACTAAAGATTCCCATTAGAACCTGAATTGCAAATACACCTAAAAACAGATAAGGAATAATGCTTTCAAATTTAGATTTCATGCTTTTATGGGGCTTTAAGTTTATTTTTACGTTGGCTTCTTTCTTGACATTTCCCTGTTTGGACTGATATCCCCTGTCATTCTCATAGGTTTCCTGACTATGGATTTCGCTCAGCTCCACAAAATAAATAATGGAGGCAAAAAGTGCCAGAGCCGCAGAAAGTATCAGGGTTGAAGCAGGCCGTATGGTAAAGAAAAGATTTAAAAGCAGAAAAACCGGGATAGCCAGTAGAAAGGAACCGAGTAAAAATTTACGTCTATCTACCGGGATATCAGCAGCAACCTTTCCGGTCTGTCCATTGACCGTAGCGTAGGCAACGCGGTCTTTGTTACGGTAGGATAAGAACCATACCGGAAGCATGGCGCTGGCAGCTTCCTTGCATTCCGTATTTAATGCATAACTCATATAATGGTTTGTTTCCGGATAAATAAAATTAAATTCCTGGAAGGCAGGTATTTTTTTGACTTTGGAATAAGTCTGTTCATTGGCAATGGCTTTTGCGTCCTCCAGATAAATATCGCTGTCCACATCGGCAGTATCAGCATAGAAACCACACAGAATGGACGGAGTAAAACTTTTCATGCCGCGCACATCAAAGGGAGCAATATTCTCGCTGATAACATCCGAAAAAGAAGAAGACGCATCATAAGAGAGCCCTTTATAATAGGCATCCGTCTGGCAGAGCAGATTATAGTGGTCGGTTACAATATAGTTACCTTCCCGGTGGCTTTTTTCAGCCGGCAGCTGTACCGTACCTTCGTGGGTAATGTTATATACCCAGTAAGGCATATAAATCCCACGGAAATTGTCTACATTGCGCGGGTCTTTCAGTTCCTTAGGGGCAAAAATGGCATGGCGCATCATTTTGCCATAAGCCTTCTTGCAGTCCTCCTTGGTAATCTGGAAAGGAACAATGTAGTCCGGACGTTTTTCCCTGGCAATCCGGCTGTCAAGAATCGTAGAAGCACCACAGAAACTACAGAATCCGGTTGCAGCATTCTCAGTACTTAAGATTTCACCGCCGCATTGCGGACAGGTGAAAATGTTGACATCATAAGTAGATGTCTCCACAGCATCGTGATCCTTCTGATAGCTGTAAGGATTCAGCTGTGTGTGACAGTAGTCACAGACAAGTGATTGTGTTGGAATATCAAACCTCAGATTTCCTCCACAATTGGGACATTCATACATAACATTCTCCTCTTTTGATTTAATATACTCAGGTATTGACCGCACAAGGATACGTTGTCCCCGGAAAACTTCTGGTATCGAAGACCTTTGTTTTAGATATAAAAATACCGAATTTCTAATGTGTGTGTTTCACTTTTGGTTATAAAAACTATCTTTCCAATGTTTGACAAAATCACTGTACGGTTCGTCGAAATGCAGATGCCTTATAACGACTGCTAGGGGCACTTGGAATTTCGCCTGAAAACCGGCAACACTGGCACAGGGATGTGCCAGAGAGGTGCATATGAGCACGGATGTGAATTTGCACCGGTTGCCGGATAAAGTGATATATTGTCCGAAATTTCCGGTGCCCCTTGCAGCCGTTAGGTGGCATCTACAATCGACGGACAGTGCAGAGATTCCGTCAAAGCAACGGAAAGACAGTTTACCATCAAGCGAAACACACACATAAGAAATGCAGGTATTTCATATTATAAAAACAAAAGGTTCTTCGATACCAAAGTTTTCCGGTATCAACTTATCTCGTTGACAATGACCTAATGTAATATACTAATATGGTAATAGAAATATAACAGAAAGTAAATACATTTTACTTTATATTTTCAGAAAATTGAGTTATAATATATATATCTAGAAGTAATACGAGAGAGTTGTCATACGACCGTAGAGGAGGGGTGCTTATGAGACAGGAATTTACTTATAACCAGATTGCACACCTGAATGCAGCGTTACATGAACAACGCCTGCCATACCGTATTAGCTTTCATGATGCGGAGACAGCCGTTGTAGAACCGTTAGGATTTTGTGCATGTGATGGTAAAGAGGGTATGCTCAAAGCGGCAATTGAAGCATTTTTTGAAAAAGAGGGAATGACCGTAACATTCTCTGACCATTGCGAAATTATTTCACCGGGATGCCGGACCGTTTCTGTGGCAGCCTGCCAGTAGAAACAGGTGAAACCGGAAAGATGGGCAGATTAGAAGGAAGAAGCCGGAATTCAAAAATCTTTGAGATGGGAACAGATTTTTGAAAATACGTTCTCTTTTAAGTCCTCATCAGAACAGAACATTTGAATCGCTATATCCACTGCTTTCGGAGAGAGAGCAGTGGATTTTTTGAGCCATGAAATATCAGCGGCAGACTCTGTCCCTGTAAGAAAATGATTTACAATTTCATTTAACCGGTGGCAGAATTCCATCAGGGAATGATAATCATGAATCATATCTAAAAGGTTGTGCCCATAAAGTTCCTGTTCAAAGGAACAGGTAGAAATTACCTGCATGCAAAGGTGCAGTTCACCGGTAATATCAGAAGCTTCCATCAGAATGTCCGGGCGTTTCGCATAGCTTTCCATGAAAATGGACTGGCTTTCTGGTAGTCGCCATTCGCAAAACATTTTGCCAGAGATTCCCGGAGAACTCTTGTTTCATGTTTTTCGCCGGACATCCCCACCATACATTCATAAGTGGAGAGATTCTGCTTCGCAATGTAAACTGTTAACAGAAATTCCGACAGGAATCCAAACAACCGCTTGCAGTAATTATCATAGTTGCTGATATCGACCCGGCACTCCACTTCAAAGAGAATGTCAAACAGCCATTCACAGTAGGCATCAAATCGTTCCTTTGAAGTAATGAAAATATTCCCAAAATAAGTATGTACATCATGAACCATATGGTGAAAAACAGGCAAATAGTCAGGGTATTTTTCAGAAATAACCTGCTCAGTAATCAGCAGATCCTTCTGGTGATGGTTCTGGCTGAAACCATTAAAATACGAAGTATTTAAAGTCAGAAGCTTTGGTGTGATCATGTCATGATTCTGAAGCAGCCGCATCAGCTCTCTTTCCGTGAAAATAAGCCCCTGCCTATTTATGAGATAGCGGCGGTAATGACAGATGCCGATATAATCGCAGGCATGGTAATTTTTCCAGAGCCAGTAGATGCCAGTCAGCTCGCAGAAACTTTTGTTTTTCCGGGAAATATTATCTCCGGTATCATCTGCAAGATAGCCCAATTCCGGAGAAATTGCATGTCCGACCTGCAGGGGGACATACATGGAATCGGTGGGAGCTTCAAATTGTTTGTGGGTCATAACGAATATTTTAATGGACATAATACACCTCGCGAAAACATGCTTTTCCCTTACTGTATACGCAATCGCATTCCTTGACAAGAGCAAATCAGGGAACCAATCAACATTTTTGACATAAACTAATACGAAAGTAAGAAAGAATGGGAAGAGGTCAGCGTGAACTGCAGCAATTCAATCGAACATACCGTGGAAGCGGGGGATACATTATACAAACTTTCCCGGCAGTATAAGACAACGGTATCCTCTATTATTTTAAGCAATCCAAGGATAAATCCTTACAATTTACAGATTGGAATGAAGATAGAAATATGCCCGGGCAGAGAATACACAAGACCGGAAATGCAGGGAAATACAGGAGATTCCGGGATTTCCAATAACAATGGAAAAGGAAATTTAAAAGAACTGATGCGGATGGCATGGCTGAATCATACCTACCTGCTCCGGATGCTTTTGGTCAGCATGGCAGCGGATTTGCCGGATCAGCAGGAGCTGGTTACTGCATTAATTGATAATGCAGAGGAAATAGCAGACTTTTTCGGCAGATATTATCCGGAAAATACGGTGCACAGCCTCAGAGATTTACTGGTGCGCCATGTAGAACTTACCGGTGGACTGATTACCCAGAAAAAAGAAGGGAGAACGAAGGATACGGCGGAGCAGGTACGCCGGTTAAACGAAAATGCAGACCGCATCGCAGAACTTTTAGCATCTGCAACACCGGAATATGAAGAAAGTGTATTAAAAGAAATGTTCCGTATGTATGTAGACCTGACCGGACAGGAAATCAGTGAGCGGCTTGCCGGCAATTATGAAAAAGATTTACAGACATTCTGGAATATCCAGCGGCAGATTATTGCCATGGCAGATTATCTTGCCAGCGGACTGGAAACAGAGGCAAAGGAATCCGGGCTTCGTTAAAGAAAAGGCATTAAAAAGTATTATTTCTTATGGTTTCACAGCAGAAGCGGCTGTGTTATAATAGAAAAACAGGACAAAAATAACCGGGGCTGTCCGAATGCAACTGCGGACAGCCACAACATAAAAGTACCAGTACAAAAATAATAGAAAATAGAAGGAGACAGCAAAAAATGACACCAGAATTTTTAAACAGTACATTAGAGCATTTATATGAAAGAACCAAAGAGGGAAAGCAGCACTGGAATGTTGAGATGAAGACCAGCGAATATAAAGAGGAATCCGAAAAGCCGGTTGTAGAAGCCGACGGGAAGCAGTGGGTAGTAGATGAGTGTTATACGGCCTATTCCTGCGAAGAGCATGGAAATGAATTTGTGATGATTACCTATGAAAATATTGAGACCTGCGGAGAAGAAGTGCGGAGCACCAACATGGTATTCCTGCCGGATCCAAATGTCCGCTATTTTGATTTGGAACGGCTGGCCCAGTATGCAATTCTTCCAAGCCAGAAATTGATGGAGACCATTCATCAGTTATTTGCTCTTCTGCTTTCTCTTCAGAAGGAAGAAAGTGCCCAGGTAGAGTGGAAAGTCAGCGAATAGGAAATGGCATCGCAGACAGATTACAGTTACATATGTTTCTTGTAGTTGTTTTAACAATTTAAATAAAACTGAAAATTCAGATAATTTACACAATATATGCAATATAATAAAGCAAATACGAAAAATAATTAAGAAAATTCTAAAAATAGTATTGACAAATGAACTATAGTTAGATATAATCAAATCATCAAAAGAAACAAATGAACGGAAACAAAGTAAGGAGGAGATTCCACCAGAAAGAGAAGGAACAAACTCATAATAATGTAAGAGGAGGTCGATACCACCAGGATATTAAATCAGAATCGGACAAGCGTTTAGACGAAGAGAAACGCAATAGTAAGAAAGGAAGGTACGGTCCAATGCAGAGCTGATAGATATTATGAAACCTGACATAATAAATAATAAAATCAGATTCAGTTCATGGATTCAGAATCGGAAGGAAAACCTGAGGTAAATACAAAAGAAAAGTGGATGGAGAATCAGAACGGCAACGTAAAGATATGGTTCCAGTCCAACAGGACTCAGAAGCGAACGGATTCAGGAGGAAGGGTTCAGGGATTGAAGACGAAATATACGAAATGAGGTAAAAGTCCAATGGACGAAATAGTATGAAAGGGCATCATCTTAAGAGAATTTAGATGATGCCCTTTTTCACTTTACAGGGAATTGCTTTCCTGTAAAGTGAAAAACGCTCCACGAGGATGCGCACTGCAGCGTATAAGGTAGATGTCGCAAGCGACCGCCGCAGGCGCGGGAATGTGCCAAGGCACATTCTTTGTTCTGTTATGCTTCTTTTTTTTGCACTTCAAGGGCTGCTAAGCATGCCTGGGCAAGCTGGTCGCCACAGGAAGTGGATTTGAATCCACAGGTGATGCCCTTTAATTTCTCTTCTACTTCTTCTACCGTTAATCCTTCTACCAAAGAAGAGATAGCCTTTAAGTTGCCGTTACATCCGTTGGTAAAGGTAACATGTTTTAAAACATTTCCCTCTAAATCCAAATCAATCTGGGTGGAACAGGTTCCTTTGGTTTTGTATGTGTAATGCATAAGAAACTCCTTTCTATACCTGGACTTGTTGTCAGGCGATTGCAAAATGAAAAATAGTGTATGACATATTTTTTATGAGGTGAAAGGCTCCTCTTCTTTTCGGATATGAAATATTGTAACACTAAGCACTTTATTTTTCTTTCTGTTATATCGACTGTCTTTCCAATGTTTGACAAGAAATTCCGGAACTGTCCGCCGGAGTGCGGATACCTTGGCAAAGCTGCTAGGGGCACTTGGAATTTCACTGGCAACCGGCAACACTGGCACAGGGATGTGCCAGTGAGGTGTATCTGAACATGGATGTGAATATACACCGGTTGCCGGACATAATCATGATTTCATCGAAATTCCTAGTGCCCCTTGCGGTTTTGACGTTGCATCCGCAACCGGCGGACAGTTCTGGAATCCTATGTCAAAGCAACCGGAAAGACAGTCTGCAATCAAGAAAAATAAAGTGCTAAGAGTTACGAGATATTTCATATCCATTAAAAAGAAGTGAAGTCTTTCACCTATAAAAATATCGTATTCTGTTTTTCCATTTTGCAATCGCCTGTTCAATCTTTGCCTATTATAGCATCTGTTTGTAAAAAGTCCACTGATTTAACAAAAAGTTTATAAAACGTTCATTGGATTAGATATTGTGAAGAAAGGCAGATAGTGGTACAATATTTCATAGTTGCGTAAGCAAAATTATGGATAGGAGCATTATATGAAAGCAATAGAAAAAATCTTTGGAACACATAGCGAAAGAGAATTAAAAAGAATTTATCCGCTTATAGATAAGATAGAGTCTTATCGGCCTGCCATGCAGGAACTGACTGATGAGCAGTTAAAGGATAAGACAAAAGAATTCAAAAAGAGACTTGCTGATGGTGAGACATTGGACGATCTGCTTCCGGAAGCATATGCAACCGTTCGTGAGGCAGCAAAGAGAGTGCTTGGAATGGAACATTACCGTGTTCAGCTGATTGGTGGTATTATCCTGCATCAGGGACGTATCGCTGAGATGAAGACTGGTGAAGGAAAAACACTGGTATCTACCTGCCGGCATACTTAAATGCATTGGAAGGAAAGGGCGTACATGTTGTAACTGTCAACGAATATCTGGCAAAACGTGATGCTGAGTGGATGGGACAGGTTCATGAATTCTTAGGACTGACTGTTGGCGTTGTGTTTAACGGCATGGACACTAAGGAACGTCAGGATGCATATAACTGCGACATTACTTATATTACCAATAATGAATTGGGATTCGATTACCTGCGTGATAACATGGTAATTTACAAGGAACAGTTAGTACAGCGTGGACTTCATTTTGCAATTATCGATGAGGTCGACTCTGTGTTGATTGATGAGGCAAGAACACCGCTTATCATTTCCGGACAGAGTGGCAAATCCACCAGTATTTATGAGGCATGCGATATTCTGGCAAGACAGATGAAACGTGGTGAAGACCAGAAGGAATACACCAAGATGGATGCTATCATGGGAGTGGAAATCGAAGAAGATGGAGACTTCGTGGTAAATGAGAAGGATAAAGTAGTCAATCTGACATTAGAAGGTGTAAAGAAGGTAGAACAGTTCTTCCACATTGATAACCTTGCGGATCCGGATAATCTTGAGATTCAGCATAATATCATTTTGGCACTGCGTGCACACAATCTGATGTTCCGTGATCAGGATTATGTGGTAAAAGATGATCAGGTATTAATCGTAGATGAATTTACCGGACGTATTATGCCGGGCCGGCGTTATTCAGATGGATTACATCAGGCAATTGAAGCAAAAGAGCATGTAAAAGTAAAACGTGAGAGCAAGACCCTTGCCAATATTACATTCCAGAACTTCTTCAATAAGTATGATAAGAAAGCAGGTATGACCGGTACCGCTTTGACAGAGGAAAAAGAGTTCCGTGACATCTATGGAATGGACGTTATCGAGATTCCTACCAACAGACCGGTTATCCGTGTGGATAAAGAGGATGCTGTTTATAAGACCAAGAAGGAAAAATTCCATGCAGTTGTGGATGAAGTAGAAGAAGCATACAAGAAGGGACAGCCAGTTCTGGTTGGTACAATTAATATCGATACTTCTGAGCTGGTAAGCTCCATGTTGAATAAGCGTGGTATACCACACAAAGTCTTGAATGCAAAATTCCATGAGTTAGAGGCTGAAATTGTAGCACAGGCCGGTGTACATGGTGCGGTTACCATCGCAACCAACATGGCTGGTCGTGGTACTGATATTAAGCTGGATGATGAAGCAAAGGAAGCCGGCGGTCTGAAAATCATCGGTACTGAGCGTCATGAATCAAGACGTATTGATAATCAGCTGCGAGGACGTTCCGGCCGTCAGGGAGACCCGGGAGAATCCCAGTTCTTCATTTCGCTGGAAGATGATTTGATGCGTCTGTTTGGTTCTGAGAAACTGCTTAGCATGTTTAATACTTTGGGTGTGCCGGAAGGCGAGCAGATTCAGCATAAGATGCTGACCAGTGCAATTGAAAAGGCACAGAAAAAGATTGAGGGAAATAACTTTGGAATCCGTAAGAATCTGTTGGAGTATGATCAGGTTATGAATGACCAGAGAGAGATTATATATGCAGAGCGTCTCCGTGTATTGAATGGCGAGAGCATGCGTGATGTTATCTATAAGATGATTACCGACAGAGTGGAAAATACAGTAGATACCTGTATTTCGCCGGATTTACCACCGGAAGAATGGGACATTAATGAACTGAACCAGTTATTGATTCCAATTATTCCACTTCAGCAGGTGACACCGGAGCAGGCAAAAGAATACAAGGATCAGAAGAAGTTAAAACATGCTTTAAAAGAACAGGCTGTAAAACTCTACGAGGAGAAGGAAGCAGAGTTCCCGGAGCCGGAAGCTGTCCGTGAATTAGAGCGCGTTATTTTACTGAAAGTTATTGACCGTAAGTGGATGGATCATATTGATGATATGGATCAGCTGCGTCAGGGAATCGGTTTACAGGCTTATGGACAGAGAGACCCGCTGGTAGAGTATAAGATGAGCGGTTATGATATGTTCGAAGAGATGATTAACAGTATTCAGGAAGATACCGTCCGTCTGTTATTCCATGTCAGAGTAGAGCAGAAGGTAGAAAGAGAGCAGGTTGCAAAAGTAACCGGAACCAATAAGGATGAGACTGCACAGGGCGTACCGAAGAAACGTGCGGCAGCAAAGGTTTATCCGAATGATCCGTGCCCATGCGGAAGTGGCAAGAAATACAAACAGTGCTGCGGAAGAAAAGCTTAAGAATAAAAATACAAAAATTAAATCGACTTATAATAATTAAATTACATTATAACAGTAAATATGACAAAAGGAGGAAAATAGATGCATTGCACAAGAAAAGTAACAGAAGATATAATCTGGATTGGTGGAAGTGACAGGAGACTTGCTTTATTTGAAAACGTATTCCCGATTCCAAGAGGCGTATCCTATAATTCCTATCTTTTAAAAGATGAAAAAACAGTATTATTAGATACCGTAGACCGTTCCATTGCAGGACAGTTTTTAGAAAATCTGGCATTTGCACTGGATGGAAGAAATCTGGATTACATGATTGTAAATCATATGGAACCGGATCACTGTGCTTTAATCGAAGAAATCGTAAGACAATATCCGGAAGTAAAGGTTGTGGGAAATGCCAAGACCTTTGGCATGATACAGCAGTTCTATACCTTTGATATTGCAGAACATTCCGTTACTGTGAAAGAAGGTGAGACATTAAATACTGGAAAACATACCCTTCACTTTGTGATGGCACCGATGGTACACTGGCCGGAAGTAATGGTAACATATGATGAAACGGACAAAGTATTATTTTCAGCAGATGCATTCGGAACCTTCGGTGCATTGAACGGAAATATTTTTAATGATGAAATTGATTTCGACCGCGACTGGCTGGATGACGCAAGACGTTATTATACCAATATTGTTGGAAAATACGGCGGACCGGTTCAGACAACCTTGAAGAAAGCGGCAGGACTGGATATTTCTATTATCTGTCCGCTACATGGACCAATCTGGCGTTCCAATCTTGGTTACATTCTGGATAAATACAATACCTGGAGCAGCTATGAGCCGGAAGAGAAAGCAGTTATGATTGCTTATGCGTCCATGTATGGAAATACAGAAAACCTTGCAAATGTACTCGCAGCAAAGCTGGCAGAAGCAGATATCCATAATATTGCAGTATATGATGTATCCAATACACATGTTTCCACTTTGATTTCAGAAGCATTCCGCTGTAGCCATATTGTACTGGCAGCTCCGACCTATAATGGAAACGTTTATCCGGTTATGGAGAACTTCTTGAATGACATGAAAGCACTTTCCGTACAGAAACGTACCGTTGCAATTCTGGATAATGGTACCTGGGCAGCAACAGCTGGAAAACAGATGGCAGATAAGATTGCGGAAATGAAAGACATGAAGATTATTGAACCAAAGGTAAGTATTAAATCTTCATTAAAGAACGAACAGCTGGAACAGCTGGATGAGCTGGTGGCAGAGATTAAAAAAGATTTCTAAAGCACTGATATTCATCAGAAGAGCAAATGAAATAGAAATAAAAAAGGTCAGAGTAAAATGAGTGCAGAACAAACATTCGATTTTGTTCTGTACTTTTTTGTTGAGGGATGCTATAATGAGCGGAGAAACGTGGTAATACTAAAGGAAGAGCAAATAAACAGAGGAGAAATTGAGTGGATCATTTTAAATTAGTTTCCAAATATCAACCTACCGGGGACCAGCCGCAGGCAATTGAAAAGCTGGTGAAGGGATTTAAAGAGGGCAATCAGTTTGAAACACTGCTGGGTGTAACCGGTTCCGGTAAGACCTTTACCATGGCAAATGTCATTGCCCAGATGAATAAACCGACATTGATTATTTCACATAACAAGACACTGGCGGCACAGCTCTATGGTGAGATGAAGGAGTTTTTCCCGGAGAATGCAGTAGAGTATTTTGTATCCTATTACGATTACTACCAGCCAGAGGCATATGTGCCATCCACGGATACTTATATCGCAAAGGATTCTTCTGTAAATGATGAGATTGATAAACTGCGTCTGTCCGCGACAGCAGCATTGACGGAACGGCGGGATGTTATTGTAGTTTCCAGTGTATCCTGTATCTATGGATTGGGTGAACCGGAGAACTTTCAGAAGATGATGGTATCTCTACGGCCGGGTATGGAACGGGATCGTGATGATGTTATCCGGCAGTTGATTGATATACAGTATACAAGAAATGATATGGATTTCCAGCGAGGCACCTTTCGGGTACGGGGAGACGTTTTGGAAATCTTTCCGGCAGACCGTGGAGAGACTGCTATCCGGGTAGAATTCTTTGGCGATGAAATAGACCGGATTACAGAGATTGATGTATTGACCGGCGAGATTAAGAATAGTCTGAATCATATCAGTATTTTTCCAGCATCCCATTATGTAGTGCCAAGAGAGAAAATCCTGCGGGCATGCGATACCATTGAAGCAGAGCTGGAAGAGCGTGTGAAATACTTTAAAGGGGAAGATAAGCTCTTAGAGGCACAGCGGATTGCCGAGCGGACGAATTTTGATATTGAAATGTTAAAAGAGACAGGCTTCTGTAGTGGAATTGAAAACTATTCCAGACATTTATCCGGACAGCCGGCAGGTTCGAGACCGTTAACACTGATTGATTATTTCCCGGATGACTTCCTGATTATGGTAGATGAGTCCCATATTACAATTCCGCAGATTCGTGGAATGTATGCGGGAGACCAGTCCAGAAAGACAACGCTTGTGGATTATGGCTTCCGTCTGCCTTCGGCAAAAGACAACCGTCCAATGAATTTTGAAGAGTTTGAAAGCCAGATAGACCAGATGCTGTTTGTATCTGCAACGCCAAATGATTATGAAGAAGAACATGAACTTTTGCGGGTAGAGCAGATTATCAGACCGACAGGACTTTTAGACCCTGACGTGGAAGTGCGCCCGGTAGAAGGCCAGATTGACGATTTGATTGGAGAGGTCAATAAAGAGACTGCGGCAGGACATAAGGTGCTGGTAACGACACTGACCAAGAAAATGGCAGAGGATTTGACAGAATATATGCGTGAAGTGGGTATTCGTGTGAAATACCTGCATTCGGATATTGATACTTTGGAAAGGGCAGAGATTATCCGGGATTTACGGCTGGATGTATTTGATGTGCTGGTGGGAATTAACCTTTTGCGGGAAGGACTTGATATACCGGAAATTACATTAGTGGCAATTATTGATGCGGACAAGGAAGGTTTCTTGCGTTCCGAGACTTCACTGATTCAGACTATCGGACGAGCGGCAAGAAACAGTGAAGGTCATGTTATCATGTATGCAGATAAGATTACAGACTCCATGCGGGTTGCGATTGATGAGACAAAGCGCCGCCGTGAGATTCAGCAGAAATACAATGAAGAGCATGGTATTACGCCGACTACCATTCAGAAATCTGTCCGTGAGTTAATCAGTATTTCCAAGAAGGTAGCCAAGAATGAAATGGAATTCAAGAAAGATCCGGAATCCATGGATAAGAAGGAATTGGAGAAGCTGATTGCAGATATTCAGAAGAAGATGAACCATGCTGCTGCAGAGTTGAACTTTGAGGCTGCGGCAGAATATCGTGATAAGTTAATTGAGTTAAAGAAGATGCTTCGCGATTTGTAAGGTAGAGAAAGAGGAAGAAAAAGTGGCAAAGAAAGAGAGAAAATATATCAGGATTCGTGGTGCAAGCGAACATAATTTGAAACATATTGATGTGGATATACCAAGAGATGAATTTGTGGTACTGACAGGACTCAGCGGCTCCGGTAAATCCTCACTGGCATTTGATACGATTTATGCAGAGGGGCAGCGGCGTTATATGGAGAGCCTGTCATCTTATGCAAGGCAGTTCTTGGGACAGATGGAGAAACCGAATGTAGAGAAAATAGAAGGTTTGTCTCCGGCAATTTCCATTGACCAGAAATCCACAAACCGTAACCCGAGATCTACTGTAGGAACGGTAACGGAGATTTATGATTATTTCCGTCTGCTCTATGCGCGGATTGGAATTCCGCACTGTCCGAACTGCGGCAAGGAGATTAAAAAACAGACCGTAGACCAGATGGTAGACCAGATTATGAAGCTGCCGGAGCGTACCAGGATACAGCTTTTAGCACCGGTAGTCCGTGGAAGAAAGGGTGAACACCAGAAGCTCTTTGAACAGGCAAAGCGAAGCGGCTATGTGAGAGTACAGGTGGACGGAAATACCTATGAACTGACGGAAGAGATAAAGCTGGATAAGAACAAGAAACATAATATCGAAATCGTAGTGGATCGTCTGGTGGTAAAGGAAGGTATTGAAAAGCGTCTGACGGATTCTATTGAAAATGTGTTAGAACTTTCAAACGGACTTCTGATGGTGGATATCATTGATGGAGAGACCATGCAGTTTTCCCAGAGCTTTTCCTGCCCGGATTGTGGAATCAGTATTGATGAAATCGAACCGAGAAGCTTTTCCTTTAACAATCCATTCGGAGCCTGCCCGGAATGCTTTGGCCTGGGCTATAAGATGGAATTTGATGAAGAACTGATGATACCGGATAAAAGACTGAGTCTTGCAGAGGGCGCAATTCAGGTAATGGGCTGGCAGTCTTCTACCGATAAGAAGAGCTTTACTTATGCAATCCTTAAGGCACTTTCTGAAGAATATGGCTTCAGTCTTGATACACCATATAAGGAATTGCCGGCAGAAGTCCGGAATATGCTGATTCATGGAACCAATGGAAGGTCTGTAAAGGTATATTATAAAGGTCAGCGTGGAGAAGGCGTATATGACATTGCCTTTGAGGGACTGATTAAGAATGTGGAGCGTCGTTACCGTGAGACCGGCTCTGATACCATGAAACAGCAGTATGAAGAGTTTATGCGGATTACGCCATGCAAATGCTGTGGCGGGCAGAGGTTGAAGAAGGAGTCACTGGCAGTAACGGTTTCCGGTAAAAATATATATGAAATAACAGCGATGTCCATCCGTAATCTGGATGCCTATTTAAAAGAAATGGAACTGACGGAACAGCAGCATCTGATTGGTGACCAGGTTTTAAAAGAAATCAGAGCGCGGGTAGGCTTTCTGATGGATGTGGGACTGGATTATCTGTCACTGTCCCGCGCGACCGGAAGCTTATCGGGTGGTGAAGCACAGCGAATCAGACTGGCAACCCAGATTGGCTCCGGACTTGTAGGTGTGGCTTATATTCTGGACGAGCCTAGTATCGGTCTGCATCAGCGGGATAATGATAAACTTTTGAATTCTTTAAAGGGGTTAAAAGACCTTGGAAATACACTGATTGTAGTAGAACATGATGAAGATACTATGCGTGCAGCAGATTATATTGTGGATATCGGACCGGGAGCCGGTGAACATGGCGGAGAAGTCATTGCTACCGGAACAGCAGAGGAGATTATGAAAAATAAGAACTCTATCACCGGTGCTTATTTAAGCGGAAGAATCAAGATTCCGGTACCGAAAGAAAGACGGAAACCAACCGGATTCATTACTGTAAAAGGTGCAAGAGAGAATAACCTGAAGAATATTGATGTGAAGATTCCACTGGGTATAATGACCTGCATTACCGGAGTGTCCGGCTCCGGAAAGAGTTCACTGACTAATGAAATCCTCTATAAACGTCTGGCAAGGGATTTAAACCGGGCAAGGTGTATTCCGGGTGCCCATGATGATATTGAAGGTCTGGAACAGTTAGATAAGGTAATTGATATTGACCAGTCTCCAATCGGAAGAACACCCCGTTCCAATCCGGCTACTTATACCGGTGTGTTTGATATGATAAGAGATTTGTTTGCATCCACTCCGGATGCCAAGGCAAGAGGATACCAGAAGGGAAGATTCAGCTTTAATGTGAAGGGTGGCCGGTGTGAAGCCTGCTCCGGTGATGGTATTCTTAAGATAGAAATGCATTTCCTGCCGGATGTATATGTTCCGTGTGAAGTGTGTCAGGGCAAACGATATAACCGTGAAACACTGGAAGTAAAATATAAGGGCAAGAGTATCTATGATGTGCTGAATATGACAGTGGAAGAGGCACTGGAATTCTTTCAGAATGTGCCTTCTATTGCAAGAAAGATACAGACCCTTTATGATGTGGGCTTATCTTATATCCGTCTGGGCCAGCCATCTACTGAACTGTCTGGTGGAGAAGCACAGAGAATTAAGCTTGCAACAGAATTGAGCAAACGCAGTACAGGAAAGACTATTTATATTCTGGATGAGCCGACAACAGGACTTCATTTTGCAGATGTCCATAAATTAATTGAAATTCTGAGGAGATTGTCTGATGGTGGCAATACAGTAGTTGTAATTGAACATAATCTGGATGTAATCAAGACGGCAGATTATATTATTGATATGGGGCCGGAAGGCGGAGACGGTGGCGGAACTGTGGTTGCCCAGGGAACGCCGGAAGAGATTGCCAAAGTACCGGAATCCTATACCGGACAATATGTAAAGAAATATCTGGAATAGTAATACCGGATAAGCATAAGACAATGAAAAATGGCATCTGCTAGAAACTGCCAGTGGCGGGTTCGGCAGGTGCTATTTTCTATAGGCACATTCTTTGTTCCTGTTATGTGCACAAAAAAACTGCTGAAACATTCAGCAGTTACTATCTTGGGGAGTACCCTCCGGACATCCCGAGGGACATCCGAAGGGCTGAGTTATGAAAAATTATATTAGCTTAATAGCTAGTACATATATGATACTATAGAAGACGTGTGACTATTATGTGAACAAAAAGTTAAGACAATTAGAAAGCAAAAGAAAGTTAAGAAGATGTTGCGATTTCATTAAAAATAAGTAAAAACAGAAAAAAACCTTTGAAAAATGCCATTTATTGTATATAATGTGATTATATATGTAAGAATATGATTGAATGCGTAGTCTGTCTTTTTTTGAGATAGATTACTCCACATATAATGAAACAGATGAAAGGGGAAACATTGACATGGTTTCAACAGATATTGGAATTGATTTAGGAACAGCCAGCATATTGGTTTATATTAAAGGAAAAGGCGTAGTTTTAAAAGAGCCGTCCGTAGTAGCGTTTGACAGAGATACAAACAAGATTAAGGCGATTGGTGAAGAAGCAAGACTGATGCTTGGTAGAACACCGGGCAACATTGTAGCAGTAAGACCACTCCGTCAGGGTGTTATTTCTGATTATACCGTAACAGAGAAGATGATTAAGTACTTTATTCAGAAGGCACTGGGAAAGAAAACATTCCGTAAGCCAAGAATCAGTGTCTGTGTACCAAGTGGTGTAACAGAGGTTGAGAAGAAGGCGGTAGAGGATGCAACTTATCAGGCAGGAGCAAGAGAAGTTGCAATTATTGAAGAACCAATTGCAGCAGCAATTGGAGCAGGCATCGATATTGCAAGACCTTGTGGAAATATGATTGTAGATATCGGAGGAGGAACCGCAGATATTGCAGTAATTTCACTGGGCGGTTCGGTAGTAAGTACATCAATTAAAATTGCCGGAGATGATTTTGATGAGGCAATTGTCCGTTATATGAGAAAGAAACATAATCTTCTGATCGGAGAAAGAACTGCAGAAGATATTAAGATTAAGATTGGAACCTGTTTCCCGCTGGCACAGCCGGAAACTATGGATGTCCGTGGACGTAATCTGGTAACAGGACTTCCTAAGACAGTAACTGTTTCTTCAGAAGAGACTGAGGAAGCATTAAGAGAACCGACTTTACAGATTGTAGAAGCGGTACACAGTGTTCTGGAAAAAACACCACCAGAGCTGGCAGCAGATGTTGCAGACAGAGGAATTGTGCTGACAGGTGGCGGTTCATTACTTAGAGGACTGGAAGAGCTGATTGAAGATAAGACAGGAATTAATACAATGACAGCAGAAGAACCAATGACTTGTGTAGCAATTGGTACAGGTAAATTCGTAGAATTCTTAGCTGGTAAGAGAGACGACGATTAAGATTTCGGGAGGACTGTAGATGGTAAAAGGATTATATACCGCATGGACCGGAATGCTAGACGAACAGAACCGTCTGGATATTCTGACAAATAATCTGGCAAATGCCGACACAACCGGATATAAGAAGGAAGGTACCACAAACCATACATTTGCTGATACACTGGCAATTAAGATTAAGGATACTTCTGATTATGGGCAGCCGCGGGTACTGGGAAATATCAGTATGGGTGTGCATATTGGCGAAGTATATACCGATTTCAGCCAGGGCAGCTTTAAAGTGACAGACAGAAGTACCGATATGGCATTGGATGGAAATGGTTTTTTTACGGTATCATTTACCAATAAGAATGGTGAAACATCTATGAAGCTTACCCGGGATGGAGCATTTACACTGACCAGAGAAGGCTATCTGGTGACCAAAGACGGTGATTATGTGCTGAACCAGAATGGAGCTTCCACTGGCAATCCTGGTGCAGAGAATTATATCCGGATTAATCCGAATCTGGATTTTGAAGTGCTTTCCGATGGAAGTATTATGCAGAATAATCAGGTGGTTGCAAGACTTGGTGTGGTAGATGTAGATAATTATGACTATATCAGCAAATATGGTGAGAATCTCTATGATGTAGTAAATGGCGGACAGCTTGTGGCATCGAATGCGAGAGTAGAGCAGGGTGCATTGGAAGCTTCCAACATTAATGTAGTATCCGAAATGGTAGATATGATTACAATCACCAGAGCTTACGAGGCTGGACAGAAGATTATCCAGACGATGGATTCAACACTGGACAAAGCCGTAAATAATGTAGGTAAAGTATAAAAAGAACTAAAGAAAAGTGCAAAAGAAGCCGATATAAATAAGTAGGAAACAGGTACGTTTCATAAAAGGCTGGCCACGGATGGCGCAAGAGAGATAAGGAGCGCAGGGCTTATGATGAGAGCATTGTGGACTGCTGCATCAGGAATGATTGCACAGCAGACAAATATTGATTCGATTTCTAATAACTTATCGAATGTAAATACAACAGGTTACAAATCCGAACAGGCAGAGTTTAAATCACTGCTGTATCAGACACTGCAGTCTAAAACAACTTCTGCAAATGGTGATGAAAAACCGGTTCCGGTTCAGGTGGGACTGGGAACCAGAGTAGCCTCTATTACATCTGATTTTACCAATGGAGCATTAATTGCCAATTCCAGCAATACAGCATTTGCGTTGGAAGGAAAAGGATTTTTCTCGGTACGTGGAGAAGATGGACAGACATACTATACCAGAAATGGTAAATTTGGCTGGGCAATCGGAACTAATGGGACGACACTTTGCAATGAAGCCGGACTTCCGGTATTAGATAGTAATGGAAATGAAATTGTTCTGCCGGATGGCGTGACTGCATCATCTATCGAAGTATCAAATGATGGAAAGTTCTATTATAAAGATGCGGCAGGCAATACCATAGATATGAACAGACAGATTGGCGTATATCAGTTTACCAATCCGGCTGGACTGGAAAAGGATTCTGGAAGCCTTTTGGTTGCAACAGCAGCATCCGGTAATCCGATGAATGAGCTGACTACTCCGGGACTGACCAGAAGCAAGGTATGCCAGAATTATCTGGAAGCATCCAATGTCCAGGTGGCAGACGAGATGGTTAATATGATTATTGCACAGCGTGCATATGAATTAAACTCTAAGGCGATTCAGGCAGCAGATGAGATGCTTGGACAGGCAAATTCATTAAGAAGATAGTTCTAAAGGCAGGGTAAAGTATGAGTATATCGATGGATAATATTTCGACATTGCTGAATACAACTTCATCACAGGCAAGTAACAGTTCCAATGGACTGGAGAAGACATTGAATTCAGATTTATCAGGTGCAACGGATGACGAACTGATGGATGTCTGCAAGGAATTTGAGGCATATTTCTTAGAACAGGTTTATAAGGAAATGAAGAAAACCATTCCGGAGAACGAAGACCAGGATGCCAGTATGAGTCAGATGACGGATTATTTTGAAGACGAGATGATACAGAAGCTGGCAAGCCAGTCAGTAGAACAGAGTGGCGGAAGTAACAGTCTGGCACAGCAGCTGTATGAGCAGATGAAGCGTAATTATAATATGGAATAGAATTTAAAAAAGACGATAAAAGGGGCTGTCATATGATGACAGCCTTCTCTTACTTTACAGGAAATTGCTTTCCTGTAAAGTAAAAAATGCTCCGCAAGGATGCACACTGCGGCGTATAAGGCAGATGTCGCAAGCGACCGCCGCAGGCGCAAGACTGTGCCAAGGCACATTCTTTATTCTGTTGGAAAGGAAAGACGATGGAGACGATAACCGGTTATGTAGATCATATCATATATCGAAATGCTGACAATGGCTATACGGTACTGGTGCTGGTTTGCGAAGAAGAAGAGATTACCTGCGTGGGAATCTTTTCGGGAATCAGTGAGGGAGAGAATATCGAAGTGACCGGTGAATATACGGCACATCCGACCTATGGAAAGCAGTTTAAAGCTGAAAGTTATGTGGAGAAAGAACCAACCGATGAACTGTCCATTGAGCGTTATCTTGGCTCCGGAGCAATTAAAGGGATTGGTGCGGCACTTGCAGCAAGAATTGTAAGAAGATTTAAAGGCGATACCTTCCGGATTATCGAAGAAGAACCGGAGCGGTTAGCGGAAGTGAAAGGAATCAGTGAACGGAAAGCAATGGAAATATCAGACCAGGTCTCTGAAAAACGAGATCTGCGTCAGGCAATGATATTTTTGCAGCAGTATGGCATTACACTGAATCTTGCGGTGAAAATCTATAAAGAATACGGACAGGAAGTATACGGCATCATTCAGGAGAATCCATATCGTCTGGCGGATGATATCAGTGGTGTGGGATTTCGGATTGCAGATGAAATTGCTAAGAAAGTCGGTATTCATACAGATTCTGATTTTCGAATCCGAAGCGGTATATTGTATACACTTTTACAGGCATCCGGGGAGGGCCATACTTTTCTGCCGGAGGAAGAACTGACAAAGCGGGCAGGAGAACTTCTGGGTGTAACAGAAGAAGCAATCGAAAAGCAGTATATGGATTTGTCGATAGAGCGGAAAATCATTATGAAACAGGAGGGTGAACAGGTTCAGATTTATGGCGCACCACTCTATTATACGGAAGTAAATACAGCCATGATGCTTAAGAATCTGGATATTGCCTATGATGTGTCAGATGCAGAGATTGCCCAGCGAATCCATAAGATTGAGAAGCAGACCGGCATGGAACTGGATGAACACCAGAAAGAGGCTGTTTCGGAGGCAGTAAGAAACGGACTTTTGGTAATCACCGGTGGACCCGGAACTGGTAAGACGACGACAATTAACAGTATTATCAAATATTTTGAACTGGAAGGTCTGGACATTTTCCTGGCAGCACCTACCGGAAGAGCTGCAAAGCGAATGAGCGAAATGACCGGATATGAAGCTAAAACCATACACCGGATGCTGGAATTAAACGGTGGAATGGAAGGAGCGGTAGGATTCGAACGAAATGAAAGTAATCCACTGGAAACGGATGTTGTAATTATCGATGAGATGTCTATGGTGGATATCAGCCTGATGCAGTCCCTTCTGAAGGCAATGGTAGCCGGAACAAGACTGATTCTTGTAGGAGATGTAAACCAGCTTCCGAGCGTAGGACCGGGAAGCGTATTAAAGGATATTATCGACAGCGGACAGTTCCATGTGGTACAGCTTACCAAGATTTTTCGACAGGCATCCCAGAGTGATATCATTGTCAATGCCCATAAAATCAACGGGGGAGAAGAAGTAGTGTTAGATAACAAGAGCATGGATTTCTTTTTCCTGAAACGATATGATGCAGATGTGATTATCAATGTGGTACTGCAGCTGATTATGCAGAAACTGCCTAAATTTGTAAATGCACAGCCTTATGATATACAGGTGCTGACTCCGATGAAAAAAGGAAATCTGGGCGTAGAACGACTGAACAGTATCTTGCAGCAATATTTAAATCCTCCTGCTCCGGATAAGAAAGAAAAAGAGTATGGCGATAAAGTGTTCCGCGAAGGGGACAAGGTCATGCAGATAAAAAATAATTATCAGCTGGAGTGGGAGGTCTTGAGTAAATATGGATTTGCTATTGACCGTGGAACCGGTGTGTTTAATGGGGATACGGGAATTATCCGTGAAATCAATGATTATAAAGAGACAATGACCGTGGTCTATGATGAAGACAAGGTGGTGGAGTATTCCTTTAAAATATTAGAGGAACTGGAACTGGCATATGCCATTACAATACATAAATCCCAGGGTAGTGAATATCCGGCAGTTGTAATTCCGCTTCTTGGGGGCCCGAGAATGCTGATGAACAGGAACCTTTTGTATACAGCGGTAACCCGTGCAAGAAAGTGTGTAACTCTTGTGGGAAATGAAATGTGCTTCTATGAGATGGAACAGAATATTACAGAGCAGACCAGATACAGCGGTCTACGGGCAAGACTGGAAGAAAATGTGTAGAGGTGGTTGGCTGTACAGACATGCAGAACCTTCCACCGACCGCTTCTTACGGGTGTCTGGAAAGAAAGAAAAACCAGCCGAAATGCTGTATTTTGCAGAATTCCGGCTGGTTTTTGCGTGTCTGACAACCTGCAAAGCAAGTCATTTGTCAATTTTCGTTTAAAAACCGGCAGATACCAATTACTTGGATAATAAAGCTTTGTCATTGGCAAATTCTTCGCCACTGATTTCTTCAAATTTCTCTAATAAATCTTCTACGGTAAGATTCTTTTTCTCTTCTCCGGAAATATCTAAGATAACCTGACCTTCATTCATCATAATCAGACGGTTGCCATGAACAATTGCATCACGCATGTTGTGTGTTACCATCAGAGTGGTAAGGTTCTGCTCTGCAACTATTTTATCCGAAAGAGTAAGAACCTTTGCAGCAGTCTTTGGATCCAGAGCAGCGGTGTGCTCATCTAAGAGAAGCAGCTTTGGACGGTTTAAAGTAGCCATAAGAAGAGTCAGTGCCTGACGCTGACCACCGGAAAGCAGTCCGACTTTAGAGGTAAGACGGTTCTCAAGTCCTAAATCCAGCTCTTTTAACAATTCTTTGTAATGTGCTCTTTCTGCCTTAGTAATACCGCTTCCAAGACCTCTGCTTTTGCCACGACGGGCAGCGAGGGCAAGATTCTCATCGATTCCCATGGTAGCAGCAGTTCCCATCATAGGATCCTGGAATACGCGGCCTAAGAAACTGGCACGTCTGTGCTCAGACATTCTTGTAACATCTACGTCATCAATAGAAATGGAACCTTCATCCACAAGGAATACTCCTGCAATAGCATTTAATAAAGTGGATTTTCCGGCACCATTTCCACCGATGACAGTAACGAAATCACCTTCGTTTAAAGTAAGGGTAGTGCCGTTAAGAGCGGTTTTTTCGTTAATGGTTCCCGGATTAAATGTTTTGTAAATATGATCAACTTTAAGCATTGGTTTTGGCTCCTTTCTTTACTGGTTTTGTAAAATATTTCTTCTTCCAGTAAGGAACTGCAAGGAAGAAAGCAACCACAAGTGCAGATAACAGCTTTAAGTAGTTGGTATCAAGACCAAGCCAGATAACAATCTGAAGTACAGCGTAGTAAATAACAGCACCGATAGCGACAGATAAAAGCTTCAACGCAAAGTTGTGGAAAATCTTTTCGAACAATACAGTACCGATAATAACGGCAGCAAGACCGATTACGATAGCACCACGTCCTGCATTGACATCAGCAAATCCCTGATACTGTGAGTAAAGAGCGCTGGCAAGACCAACAAGACCGTTGGAAATCATTAAACCGATTACGGTATTGAAATTTGTGTTGATACCCTGGGCACGGCTCATATTCGGGTTGCATCCGGTAGCACGGATAGAACAGCCTCTTGCAGTTCCGAAGAACCAGTACAGGATAGCTATAATGGCGATGACGAAGATAGCAACGATAAATATGGTGTTTTTATAAAAAGCCACATTTTTTACATATCGTAAAGATACAATTAAATCGTATTTGTCAGCGCTGATTGCCTGGTTGGATTTGCCGCCAAGAATCTTTAAGTTAATGGAGTATAATCCAAGCTGGGTTAAAATACCTGCAAGGATTACCGGGATTCCCATTTTTGTATGGAAGATTCCGGTAATTAATCCTGCCAGCATACCGGATATGGTAGCGGCAAGGATTGCTACCCAGATATTCTGTCCAGAAGCAATCAGAGTAACACAGACAGCACCGCCAAGACTCATGGTTCCATCCACGGTTAAGTCTGCCACATCCTGTATTTTAAAAGTGATGTATACACCGATTGCCATAATACCCCAGATTAATCCCTGGGCTACAGCACCGGGCATAGCGTTTAATAAATCAGCAATTTGCAATTCCACAATAAGTTCCTCCGGTTTCTAAATAAATAATTCAAAAGTAAAAATTACTCAGACATGTCTAAAGCTTCGTAATCGTCTGGAACAGTGATGCCAAGCTTCTCGCAGATGTCAGGGTTGTACTGTTTGGTAACTGCTGGAGCAAATTCAACTTCCATAGTGGATGGGTCTGCACCATTTACTAAGATTTCGTATGCCATTTTACCTGTCTGATATCCAAGGTCATAGTAGCTGATGGATAAGGTAGCAACACCACATCCTTTACAGATACCGGCTTCCCCTGCAATAATTGGAACACCGGCTTCCCCTGCAATGTTATTGATGACTTCTGTATTGGAAGCTGCAGTGTTGTCGGTAGGAACGTAAAGAACATCGTTATCATTTACAGCACTCTGGACAACACTTGCAATATCGTTGGAATCAACGAAAGAATATGCAGTACAGGTGTAATTTAATTTTTCTAATTCTTCTTTGATAACGTCAATCTGATACTGTGAGTTTGCTTCTGCGGAGCAGTAAAGCAGTCCGACATTTTTAGCATCCGGGAATAATTCATTTAACATAGCTGCCTGCTCGGACAGAGGAGCTAAGTCAGAAGTTCCTGAAATGTTACGTCCTGTTGTGCCTGACCAGTCAGAAATGTCAAGAGCGGTTGCATAATCTGTTACGGAAGTTCCAAGAATAGGAATATCTGTAGTTGCAGCAGCTGCAGACTGAAGAGGAGCAGTTGCATTTGCAAGAATCAGGTCTTCATTTTTGGAAACGAAGGAGTTAACGATAGTTGCGCATGTGGCAGAATCACCCTGTGCGTTCTGCTCGTCAAAAACAACGTCATCACCTAATTTCTCGGTAAGATAGTCTTTGAATCCTTTTGTTGCAGCATCTAATGCCTCATGCTGTACGAGCTGACAGATGCCAACGGTGTACTTTGCGTTGGATGAACTTTTCTCTGTAGCGTCAGCGTTTTGGGTATCTCCTGCTTTGGAGCCACAGGCGGTCATGCTGAGCGCAAGAACTGCTGCAACTGAAAGAGAGAGAAATTTCTTCATTTTTTTCATAATAATTTCCTCCTGAAATATGTAATGTTTTTTTTTGATTTAACGCGTTCGTGCGTCTGCGCGTTTATGCATTAAAGCGTTAATCCGAATAGACTAATTATAATAAGTAGAGAAAAATAAGTCAATAAATTAAATCCTATTTTTATCAGGAAAAATTAAGAGAATGTTAATGTTTTTGCAAAAGGGACTGTGCTAATATGTGCAAAGAGAGTTTTGGAAAGGAAATAATGAATATACTGGATATTATATTCCCAAGAAGATGCCCGCTGTGTGATGAGGTAATACCGCCGGATGGGGAAATCTGCCCGGAGTGCATCGGAAAGGCAGAACTGGTGCAGGAACCGGTCTGTAAACGGTGCGGAAAACCCATTGGGAATGCCAGAAAGGAATATTGTGGTGACTGTGACCGGAAAAAACATTTTTTTGATTCGGGAAAGGCAGTATTTGTTTATCAGGGGGCAGTGCAACACTCGCTGTATCGTTTTAAATATGCCAATCGGCGTGAATATGCAGCTTTTTATGGAAAAATGGCATGTATACAGTATGCCCGGTGGATTTCAAGACTGGGGATAGATGCAATCATACCGGTTCCGCTGCATCGGAAACGCAGGAGGGAGAGAGGGTATAATCAGGCAGAACTCTTTGCAAAGGAAATAGGAAAACGTACCGGAATTCCGGTAGAAACGAAATTGCTATATCGGTGTATAAATACCAGACCCCAGAAGGAACTTAATGACCAGGAACGCAAGAAAAATCTGAAAAAGGCTTTTACAATCGCACAAAATATAGTACAATTAAGAAAAGTTCTGCTTGTAGATGACATTTACACAACTGGAAGTACCGTGGATGCAGCAGCAGAATGTTTGAAGGTATCAGGAATACAAGAGGTTTATGTGCTTTGCATTAGCATTGGCAGGGGACATTAGGAGGAGAAAGAATGGACGTAAGAAACTGCAAAGGATGCGGAAGATTATTTAATTATTATGGGGGCGTACCGTTATGTAAAGCCTGCAAAGATAAGCTGGAAGAGAAGTTCCAGGAGGTAAAAGAATATTTGCGGCAGAACCCGAATACTCCGATACAGGTTGTATCGGAAGATAATGATGTTTCTGTAAAACAGATTAAACAGTGGGTGCGTGAAGAAAGACTTGTCTTTTCAGAAGATTCACCACTTGGTCTGGAATGTGAAGGCTGTGGAACAATTATCAAAACAGGACGTTTCTGTGAAAAATGCAAACGTAAAATGGAAACGGACTTCCAGAGTGTAATAAAGAAAAAACCGGTGGAGCCTCAGTTGGATAAGAGACCGAAGGAAAGAGATAAGATGAGATATCTGTAACTGTAGATAAGAACTGCCGCAGTGACTGGTGGCAGTTTTTTCTTTTCAGAAGATAATATCTATGTTATACTAAAGAGAGTTTGTTTAGGAGCAGAGTATGATTAGTAAAGAACGCGTCAGACATATGACAAAGCTGTCAGAATTCGAAAATGAAGAAAGTAAAGCCTGCCAGAAAGCAACACAGTATTTTAGAAGAGATTATGTTGCCATGGAGTTGATAAAAAGCTTTTTTGCCGGAACCATTGCGTTTGGACTTCTTTTTGTGCTGTGGCTTTTTTACGACATGGAGAATCTGGTAAAGAAAATTAATGATATGGATATGATTGGATTTGGCATCCAGATTGTAATGGTGTATCTGGTATTTCTGGCTGCTTATCTGCTTATTACTTATATTATCTATAATCGTAGATATACAAAGGGGAGAAAACAGGTGAAGGAGTATTATAACAGACTGAAGAGGGTGAGCAGTCTGTATTGTGAGGAAGAAAATATATCTAATACGGATGACTGGGAGGTTTAGGATGACGGGTTTACTCGAACTGAAGGAGCGGTTAATCCGCTTTTTTGGAAAAAATGAAATATATGTGGTGCCGGTACTTAAGTTTATTCTGGCAACAGTGGTATTTCTACTGATCAATCAAAATATTGGCTATATGACCAGATTGGCTGGACTTCCGGTAACACTGGTACTGGCACTGTTATGTGCGGTTCTTCCGGTCAACGCTATCCTGTTGTTTGCGTTCATTCTGATTGCTGCACATTTATTTGCACTGTCTATGGATGTATGCGTGGTAGGACTGATTCTTATGCTAGTTATCGCACTGCTGTATTTACGGTTTTCACCAAAAGATGGTTATTATGCAGTGCTGACACCGATAACATTTACATTACATATCCCGTATATCATGCCGATTTCAGCAGGACTGTTACGGACACCGGCATCTGCTGCATCTATTGTGAGCGGAACTGTGATGTTTTATTTCCTGAAGGGAATAAAGGAAAATGAGGCAGTATTAAGTGCGGTGGAAGAGGACAGCAATGCGGCTTCAAAAATGGTGGTAGCAATCAACCAGCTGCTGGGTAATAAGGAAATGTATCTGGTACTGGCAACTTTTATTGTGATTTTACTGGTGGTTTATGTAGTGCGCCGCCTGTCCATAGATCATGCATGGACAGTGGCGTCACTGGCTGGCATTCTGATTGGACTTACTGTGCTGATCAGCGGTTTTGTAATGCTGGGCATCAAGGGACGAATCGTCTGGATTATTGTAGGAAGCGTAATTTCTACGGTGATTGCATTGATACAGCAGTTCCTGTTCTTTAACCTGGATTATAGCAGGACAGAACGGGTACAGTTTGAGGATGATGAATATTACTATTATGTAAAAGCGGTACCGAAGATTTATGTTACAACCAAGGAGAAAAAGGTAAAACGTATCGCAGCCAAGGATGAGGAAAAAGAACGTATTTCCCGCAAAGCATTGGCAGAGGAAATGGATATAGACGAAGATTTGCTGAAATAAGACAGAGAGGAAGTGGAACAGGTGCAGTCATTTTTGACAGTGTTGGAAAATTTTAAAGAAAATTATCTGGCGTGGGTAAGCGTTTTGAACATTACGGTATCAAAGACTGATATTGTAGAAATGCTTATTATTGCGTTCCTGTTTTATCACGTCCTGAAATGGATTAAGGATACACGGGCATGGATGCTGTTAAAAGGAATTCTTGTGATTTTAGCGTTTGTACTTGTGGCAGCAATCTTCCAGATGAATACAATTCTCTGGATAGCAGAGAAGACGATTAATGTAGCGATTATTGCAATCGTTGTTATCTTCCAGCCGGAGCTCCGGAAAGCACTGGAAGAATTGGGACGAAAGAAATTTATTTCATCCCTCTTTTCTTTTGATTTTGGGAAAGACGGAGTGGAACGTTTCAATGACCATACGATTGGAGAACTGGTAAAGGCAAGCTATGAGATGGGTAAGGTGAAGACCGGAGCCCTGATTGTAGTGGAAAATGAAATTATGCTGACAGAATACGAAAGAACCGGTATTGCACTGGATTCCCTGGTATCAAGCCAGCTTCTGATTAATATATTTGAAAAGAACACTCCGTTACATGACGGAGCTATTATTGTACGTGGGGACAGAGTTGTCTCTGCTACCTGTTATCTGCCACTGTCTGACAGCCTGGAACTGAGCAAGGATCTGGGAACCAGACATCGTGCAGCAGTTGGAATTAGTGAAGTGAGTGATTCTCTTACAATTGTGGTATCAGAGGAAACCGGAAAGGTTTCTATTGCGATGGGTGGACAGCTGTACCGTAATGTGGATGCGGAGTTTCTGCGCAGCAAACTGAAATTTCTCCAGAGCAGCAATATCGAACCAAAGCGCTTCCAATTACTGAAGAGGAGGTTACGCAATGTTAAAAAAGCTGACAAAACTGGTGACGAATAATTTTGGACTGAAGGTTGCAGCATTATTCTTCTCTGTTGTGCTGTGGCTCGTTGTTGTCAACATTGATGATCCGACACAGGCGAAGAACTTTACCACGTCTATTACGATAACCAATTCGGATTATATGACACAGCAGGGCAAATACTTTGAAGCAAAGGACAGTAATCTGCAGGTAACCTTTAAGGTTTCTACTGTGCGTTCTGTTATGAAGAACTTGAGTAATACTGACTTCCGGGCAGTAGCAGATATGGAGAATGTTGAGCAGGTAGACGGTGTATACCGGGTACCGATTGAGATAACTGCAACACGATATGCGTCTGCGGTGAACTTCCAGGGCAAAACACAGTATATGGAAGTAAATGTAGAAGATCTGATGCTGTCACAGTTTTCTATTAAGGCAAAAACAGTAGGAGATGCAGCTGAGAATTATGCGGTGGGAGATGTGCGGGTATCTCCGAACATCTTAAAAGTAACCGGACCGGAATCGGTGGTGAATCAGATTGATCATGTAGAAGCAACCATTGATGTAACAGGTGCATCCGCAGACTTGACGGATAGTGTAGTTCCGGTTGTATATAATGCAAACAGTGAGGCAGTAGACACCTCAAAGCTGAATTTTAATATTGATAAAGTGACAATTTCGGCTACGATACTTAATATCCGTAACCTTTCAGTAGAAATTGAACCGAGTGGAACGGTTGCAGATGGATTTGTATGCACCGGAGTGACGATTAATCCGAATAAGATAGCGATAAAGGGAACACCGGAAGCACTGAACGCAGCCGGAAGTATTGTGATTCCGTCAGACCAGCTGGATATCAGCGATGCAACTGGCAATGTAGTGAAGACAATTAATATTTCTTCTTATCTGCCGGATGATGTAGAGGTGGTCGATGCTGACAATCTGAATGTTGAAGTAACCGCAGTGGTGGAGCAGATTGTGTCAGAATCTTATAGCGTACCGGTTGAAAACATTGCAATTCAGAATCTGAAAGAGGGTTATGAAGCAGCCTTTGCAGAGAGTACAGTTACGATAACTTTAAAGGGACTGCGTAATGATCTGGATAAACTTATGGCAGACAGTATTAAGGGAAATGTAAATGCAGCAGGACTGGCAGAAGGCAATCATACCGTAACAGTTACCCTGGAGCTGGATGACAGCTTATATTCGGTAAATGGAACACAGACTGCAGTGATAACCATAACAAAGAAATCAGAAGACACATCAGATACTACAAATACTGGAAATGACAATGGAACCCATACGGGTTCGAATGGTGGTACAGAAACGGGAACGGGCAGTACCAATGGAAATAATACGAATAATGGAAATTCGGAGGAAGATTAGAAAATGAGCAGAATGTTTGGAACAGATGGTGTAAGAGGTGTTGCAGGAGCGGAGCTGACCATTGAACTGGCAACAAAGCTTGGGCAGGCAGGTGCCTATGTGCTGACGAAAGAGCAGGAACATCAGCCGACATTAATTGTAGGATGTGATACAAGAATTTCAGGTGGAATGCTTGCCAATGCACTGATGGCAGGAATCTGTTCTGTAGGAGCCAATGCAATCTATGTAGGGGTAATGCCGACACCGGCGATTGCCTATCTGACCAGAAAACATAAAGTAGATGCAGGCGTTGTGATTTCCGCATCCCATAATCCGATGGAATTTAACGGAATCAAATTCTTTAATGGAGACGGATATAAGCTGTCTGATGCGTTGGAGGATGAAATCGAAGAGCTGATCCGCAATAATATGAAAGATGTTGTACTGCCGATTGGATCCGGTGTGGGAAGAATTGACTATCGTTTTGATTTGCGTGATGAATATGTGAAATTTATGAAGAAATGTGTGCCGGTTGATTTGACCGGTATGAAGATTGTGATAGACTGTGCAGAGGGTGCATCCTACTATACATCGGTTAAGACATTAAAAGACCTGGGTGCAGATTTGGTTGCTATCCATACGAAGCCGGATGGAACCAATATCAATGCCAACTGCGGTTCCACCCATATGGAAGAACTTCAGGCAAGGGTTGTTTATGAAAAAGCAGACGTTGGTCTTGCATTTGATGGCGATGCTGACCGTATGCTTGCGGTAGATGAAAAAGGTAACCTGGTGGATGGCGACCAGCTTATGGCAATCTGTGGATGCCATATGAAGAAGAAAGGAACTTTGAAGAAAAATACCATTGTAGTAACCGTTATGACCAATCTTGGCTTCAGTCTGATGGGAGAGCGGGAAGGCATCCATGTAGAGAAAACCAAGGTCGGAGACAGATATGTCCTTGAAAATATGCTGGAGAATGGCTATAATATCGGGGGTGAGCAGTCCGGACATATTATATTTTTAGATGATAATACAACCGGTGACGGACTTCTTTCCGGACTTCATTTATTACAGGTAATGAAGGAAACCGGCAGGAAATTATCTGAGCTGGCAGAGGTGATGGAAGTATTGCCGCAGGCACTTGTGAATGCCAAAGTGCCGAATCACAAGAAAGAAAAATTCATGGAATATACTGAGATTGCAGAGGCAATCAAGGCATTGGAAGAGAAATTCAATGGGGAAGGAAGGGTACTGATTCGTCCATCCGGAACCGAGCCGCTGGTAAGAGTTATGATTGAGGGAAAGAACCAGAGCGAGATTGAAGAAGAAGCACAGAAGCTGGCTGAATTAATTACCAACACAATGCTGTAATCAGGAGGGGAATAGAAATGGTAAGTCAGAAAGTTAAAATAAAGAATCCAACAGGATTACATTTGCGTCCGGCAGGAATACTCTGCAAGGAAGCAATGCAGTATAAATCGTTAGTAACATTTCATTATCGCGGAAATACTGCTAATGCCAAAAGTGTTTTAAGCGTACTGGGTGCGTGCATCAAATTTGGAGATGAAATCGAATTCGTCTGCGAAGGTGATGATGAGGACGAAGCATTAAAGGCAATGGTAGAAGCCGTAGAAAGTGGATTAGGAGAATAAAAGATGAAGAAGATATTGGTAACTGGATGCAATGGACAGTTAGGAAGAGCTATTCGTAAGGAATATGCAGAACAGAATATTGAATTCATAAATACAGATGTTGTTGCAGGCGATGGAATTGTATCACTGGATATCACCAATATTGATGTTGTAATGAACATGGTGAAAGATGCAAAACCGGATGTAATTATTAACTGTGCTGCACATACAAATGTAGATAAATGTGAAGAGCAGGAAGACCTGGCATATAAAATTAATGCGATCGGACCGAGAAACTTAAGCATTGCAGCAACAGAAGTGGATGCAAAAATGATCCATATATCAACTGATTATGTCTTTGAAGGAAATGGAACGAGACCGTATATAGAATTTGACAAGCCAAATCCGATCAGCGCATATGGAAGAACAAAATTAGAAGGCGAAAATTTTGTAAAACAGTTTGCTAGTCGTTTCTTTATGCTTCGGACAGCATGGCTTTATGGTGATGGCAGAAATTTTGTGAAGACGATGCTTTCTTTGTCAGAAAAGCATGATGAGTTAAATGTTGTCTGCGACCAGCTTGGATCACCGACAAGTGCAGTAGAACTTGCAAAGATGATTCATTTCCTGGAAGGAACAGATAATTATGGCATTTTTCATGCTACCTGCGAAGGTGACACAAACTGGGCAGAATTTGCAGATGAGATTATGAAACAGGCAGGAAAGAAGACCAGAATAAATCATGTGACCAGCAAACAGTATAAAGAGATGAATCCGGCATCTGCAAACAGACCTGCATATTCGATTCTGGAAAATTATATGATAAAGCTGACCAGCGATTACAGAATGGCAGACTGGCAGGATGCATTGACTGTATATATGAAAGAACTGCTGGGATAATAGGTGGAAAGATGGAACCATTAGTAAGTGTATGTATTCCGGCTTATAATAATGCCGGGTATATCAAAGAGACAATCGATTCGATTTTAAATCAGACCTATCAGAATATTGAACTTGTGATTGTAGATGACAATTCGAAAGATGAAACCTTAAAAGTTATACAAAGCATTAAGGATCCGCGGATAAAAGTCTATCACAATGAAGAAAACCTGGGCATGGTGGGAAACTGGAATAAGTGCCTGAGCCTTGCAAATGGTGAATATATTAAGCTTATATGCGCAGACGATATGATAGACAACAATGCGATAGAGATAGAAGCAAAAGCGATGCAGCAGAATCCGACGGCTAATCTGGTAGAGAGCGATACACGTCTGGTTGATATAAATGGAAAAAAGACTGGTGTATTTCACAGATATCGTAAATTGGGATTGGTAGATGGTAAAAAAGTTGCAAAAAAATCGTTATTAATACAGAACTTTTTTGGTGCTCCGGTTAATAACATGATTCGTAAATCAGCACTGGAAACAGTAGGATACTTTGATGAATCTTTTACATATATATTAGATTTTGATATGTGGATCCGGCTGGCCTGCAGTGGAGATGTATATATTATTCACCAGCAGCTTAACAGCTTCAGAATACGGAATGATTCAAACACAGGAAATTTAATTGGAGAGAATCGCGACGTATATGTGGACGAGCATAGACGACTGGTTGAAAAACATGCTTTGAATAAGGAATTACATATATCTGGATTTGATGTGAAATTCAGTATATGGTTCCGTAAAGTGAGAAATGTATTGATTGGAATATACTTGAAATTATTCTCGAAGTAGGAGTAATCAGATGAAGAAACTAGTAATCATTCCGGCGTACAATGAGGAAGGCGGAATTGTAAAGACGGTTACAGATGTAGTAGAAAATGCAAAAGACTTTGACTATGTGGTAATTAATGACTGTTCTAAAGATAATACGTTGAAAATATGCAGAGAACATAATTTTAATGTGGTAAATCTTCCGGTTAATATGGGAATAGGGGGAGGCGTCCAGACGGGATATATGTATGCGTACCGGAATGGTTATGATATTGCAGTGCAGTTTGACGGTGATGGGCAACACAATGCCAGCTATCTGACGGAAATGTCAGAAAAACTTGTCAAAGAACAATTGGATATGGTAATTGGTTCAAGATATATCGAAAAAGAAGGATTTCAATCCTCTGGAATGCGTCGGCTTGGTATCCGGTATTTTACTGGACTGATAAAGCTGTTGACAGGAAAGAAAATTACAGATCCTACTTCTGGCATGAGAATGATAAACCGGAAAATAATGAAACAGTTTTCAGAAGAATATCCAAAAGATTATCCGGAGCCGGAAAGCGTTGTGACAATTTTGAAAGAAGGCGCTAAGGTAGAAGAAATACCGGTAAAGATGAATGCAAGGGAAGAAGGCGTTTCATCAATATCTCCGTCTAAATCTATATATTATATGGTAAAAGTAAGCATAGCAGTTTTGATTGCTGCGATACGAAAGTAGAGGTGGACAATGGATATAAAAATACAAATAATAATACTGGTAATAATTATTATTGCATTATTAAGTCTTGGAAATATGATTCGCAAAAAAAAGGTAGATTTAAGATATGCATTGTCCTGGATTATAGTGGGCTGCATTATGCTTGTGTTTGATATATTTCCACAACTGTTAGGAAAGCTTGCAACTATTTTAGGATTTGAACTTCCTATAAATATGTTGTTTTTCCTGGGTGTGTGTTTGGCACTGGCAATATTGTTCATGCAGACAGTTGCCATTTCCAATTTGTCGGAGAAGGTAAAAAAACTGACACAGGAAGAAGCTTTAATGAATAAAACAGTTGATGATAAGATAAAGAAAAGAGAGGAAAAGTAAATGAGCAAAACAAAGGTATTGGTTACAGGTGCGAATGGTTATATTGGCAGACATGTTGTAGAACAATTACTTAATATGGGGGCTGATGTTCTTGCAGCGGATTTCAGTTTTGATGGAGTTGATGAGAGAGCACAGAGAGTGGAAACACCGATTTTTAGCGGCTTAGAAGATATTTATGAACAGATGGGAAAACCGGATGTATGCATTCATCTTGCATGGAGAAACGGATTTGTTCATAATGCAGATTCTCATATTGAAGATCTTCCGAACCATTATACTTTCTTAAAGAATATGATAGAAGGCGGATTGAAACATGTTGTTGTAATGGGAACAATGCACGAAGTAGGATATTGGGAGGGGGCAATTGACGAAAATACTCCAACCAACCCATTATCGCTTTATGGAATTGCTAAAAATGCATTAAGACAAATGGTGGAGCTTCTTGCCAAGAAAAGCGAAGTTTGCTTTCAGTGGACTAGAGGTTACTATATTATAGGAGATGACATTAAGAGTAATTCAATCTTCTCCAAAATTGTACAGGCTGAGCAGGCAGGTAATAAAAAATTCCCATTTACTACAGGAAAAAATTTGTATGATTTTATCTCTTTGGAAGAACTTGCAAAGGAAATTGCATGTGTAAGCTTACAGACAGAAGTGAATGGTATTATTAACTGTTGTACAGGAAAACCGGTATCACTTGCAGAACAGGTAGAATCATTTATTAAAGAACATAATTTTAAAATCCGTCTGGAATATGGTGCATATCCGGATCGTGCATATGATTCACCGGGAGTATGGGGAGATGCAAAGAAAATTCAGCAGATAATGAGCAAAGTTGAAAAGTAAAAGAATAGATGATATAATAACACAACAATGTAAATTAGGAGGATACTCAAAATGAGAACTTATTTGGTAACAGGTGGAGCAGGATTCATAGGATCCAATTATATTCATTACATGTTTCGGAAATATGATAATGAAATCAGAATTATTAATGTAGATGCTCTGACATATGCAGGTAACCTGGAGAATTTGAAAGATATCGAAAATAGAGATAACTATACTTTTGTGAAAGCTGATATTACAGATAGTGAAGCAATCAGCAAAATCTTTGCTGAGAATGATATTGACCGTGTGGTTCATTTCGCAGCAGAGAGTCACGTTGACAGAAGTATTAAACATCCAGAAGTATTTGTTAAGACAAATGTACTTGGAACTGCTGTTATGCTGAACTGTGCAAAGGCTGCATGGGAATTGCCAGATGGTACGTTTAAAGAAGGAAAGAAATTCTTACATGTATCTACAGATGAAGTATATGGATCATTGGAAGATGATGGAACAAGTTACTTCTATGAGACAACACCATATTCTCCTCATAGTCCATATTCAGCAAGTAAAGCTTCTTCAGACTTTTTAGTAAAAGCTTATATTGATACTTATCATTTCCCGGCTAATATCACAAACTGTTCTAATAATTATGGACCTTATCAGTTCCCAGAGAAACTGATTCCTCTTATTATTAATAATGCATTACATGGAAAGAAGTTACCGGTGTACGGTGATGGAATGAACATCCGTGACTGGTTGTATGTAGATGATCATGCAAAAGGAATTGACATGGTTCAGGAAACTGGTCGTCTTGGAGAGACATATAATATCGGTGGACATAATGAAAAACGTAATATTGAAATTATAAATATTATTATCGAGACTTTACAGGAGATTCTCCCGGATGACGATCCAAGAAAAGCAAATGTAAGTAAAGATTTGATTACTTATGTAGAGGATCGTAAGGGACATGACAGACGTTATGCAATTGCTCCGGATAAGATTAAAGCTGAGATTGGCTGGGAGCCGGAAACTATGTTCAAAGATGGTATCAAGAAGACAATAGCATGGTATCTTGAACATGAAGACTGGATGAAGAATGTAACAAGTGGCGATTATCAGAAATATTACGAAGATATGTATAGTAATAAATAAAAATAAGAAATAAATAAGAAATGGAAGGGCTGCCCGATTTTAAATCGGACAGTCCTTTTTGCAACAAAATCAAGTCATTGCAAAGAATGTATATTGTGAAATACAAAAGACCCGTAATTTGCTTTTTCTTTACAAAAGTGTTAAAATAAATCGATTATATTATGACGAAAATGTTGGAGGTATGTTTGATGAAAGGAATTATACTTGCTGGAGGTTCCGGCACAAGACTTTATCCATTAACAAAGGCTATTTCAAAACAGATTATGCCGGTATATGATAAGCCAATGATTTATTATCCGTTATCAACACTTATGCTTGCTGGAATTCGAGAAGTACTTATTATTTCTACTCCGAGAGACCTTCCGGTATTTGAGGAATTGTTAGAGGATGGAAGTCAATTGGGTATGCACATCGAATATGCAATTCAGGAAAGCCCAAGAGGACTTGCAGATGCATTTATTATTGGAGAAAAATTTATTGGTAAAGATGCTGTTGCATTGGTATTAGGAGATAATATCTTCTATGGACAGAGTTTTTCCAAGGTATTAAGAAGTGCTGCAGAGCGTACAGAAAATGAAGGCGGAGCTACAATCTTTGGTTATTATGTAAGAGATCCAAGAGAATACGGCGTAGTAGAATTTGATGAAAATGGAAAAGCTTTATCTATTGAAGAAAAACCAGCAGAACCAAAGTCTAATTATGCGGTTCCGGGTTTGTATTTCTATGACAATAATGTAGTTGAAATTGCCAAAACTGTGAAACCATCAGCCAGAGGAGAAATTGAAATTACAAGTGTTAATAATGAATATTTGAACAGGGAAACTTTAAGTGTAGAGACTTTAGGACGAGGCTTTGCATGGCTTGATACAGGAAATCATGATATGCTCCTGGCAGCCGCTGATTTTGTATCAGCATTCCAGAAACGTCAGGGATTGTATATTTCATGTATTGAAGAAATTGCTTATAAGAGAGGCTTTATAGATAAGGAACAGCTTGTAAAACTGGCGCAGCCTTTGTTGAAAACAGATTATGGTAAGTATTTGATGGAAATTGCAGAAGGATTATAAATAGAAAAGAGGAAAACAAAATGGGAAAAATTAAAGTAACAGATGATTGCAACGGTATCAAAGGATTAAAAGTAATTGAGCCTGCAGTATATGGAGATGCCAGAGGTTATTTTATGGAGACATATAATTATAACGATTTCAAAGAGGTTGGAATTGATTGTGAATTTGTGCAGGATAATCAGTCAGCATCTAAGAAGGGTGTTTTAAGAGGACTCCATTTTCAGATAAATTATCCACAGGACAAGCTGGTTCGAGTTGTAAATGGTACTGTATTTGACGTGGCCGTAGATTTAAGAGAAGGCTCTGAGACATTTGGAAAATGGTTTGGTGTAGAACTTTCCGCAGAAAATAAGAAACAGTTCTTCATTCCGAAAAATTTTGCTCACGGATTTATTGTTTTGAGTGATTATGCAGAATTCTGCTATAAAGTAACGGATTTCTATCATCCAAATGATGAGGGCGGATTATTATGGAAAGATCCGGAAATCGGAGTTGAATGGCCAATGCCGGAAGGCATGACTGAGGCAGATCTTATTTTATCGGATAAAGATAAGGTTTGGGGCGGTATTAGCACATTTAAGAAATAGAGGTTAATATGCGACAGTATATAGATACATTCATGAGATATCGGTCTTTGCTGACAGAACTGGTCAGCAGAGACCTTAAAACTAAATACAGAAGATCTGCATTGGGATTTATGTGGTCGGTGCTGAACCCATTGGGAATGATGGTTGTATTGACTATTGTATTTTCTACAGTGTTTCAGCAGGCAATTCCAAATTTCCCGGTTTATTTAATGTGTGGACAATTAACATTTAACTTTTTTAATGAGGCGAGCAATATGGCAATGACCTCTGTGCTGGATAATGCACCTTTGATTAAAAAAGTATATGTGCCAAAATATTTATTTCCATTATCAAGGGTGTGTTCATCTTTGGTAAATATGTTGACATCATTTGTTGCGTTAATGATTGTTATATTAATTACAAGAACACCAATTACATGGACTATTTTTTTGTCAGTATTTCCAATTTGTTTTGCAACATTGTTTTCCCTTGGAATAGGACTTATATTGTCTGTGGTTGTGGTGACATTTCGGGACATGAAACACTTATATAGTGTTATTACAACGGCATGGCTATACTTGACACCAGTATTCTACCCAATTAGTATGCTACCTGATTCAGTTGCAGTAATAGTTAGAAATAATCCGTTGACATTAATTGTTGAAATTTTAAGATATAATGTATTGTACCATCAGGTAGCTCCGTTTGTATTGGTATTAAAAACATTGATTTATTGTGCTGTAGCTATGATATTGGGCTTGTGGATGTTTAAAAAACAGCAAGATACCTTCATATTGAAATTATAGGAGGAATTGGTTTGAAACACGAAGAAAATGTGATTGAAGTTGAAAATGTTTCACTTCAATTCCGTTTATATAAAGAAAAAGTTGATAGTATAAAAGAGTATGTGCTAAAAAGAGCAAAAAGAGAATTGGAATATGAAAATTTCTGGGCACTGAAAGATATCAGCTTTGATGTAAAAAAAGGTGAGGCAGTAGGTCTTGTCGGGAAAAATGGTTCTGGAAAGAGTACAATGTTGAAAGTAATTGCGGGAGTCATAAAACCTACATTTGGTGAGGTGAGAAAACAAGGCTCAGTTGCACCAATGATTGAACTTGGTGCAGGCTTTGATTTTGATTTGACTGCAAGAGAAAATATTTATTTGAACGGAGCTATTTTGGGGTATCCTAAGGAGATGCTTCGTGAAATGGAGCATGAAATTATAGAGTTTGCGGAATTGGAAAAGTTTGCAGATGTTCCGGTGAAGAATTTTTCCTCTGGTATGGTAACACGTCTGGGTTTCTCTATTGCAACAATATATAAACCGGATATTTTAATCGTAGACGAAATTTTGTCTGTAGGCGATTTTAGGTTTCAGGCAAAATGTGAGGAAAGAATTGGCTCTATGTTAGAGAGTGGAACCACATTGCTATTAGTATCACATAGTACAGAGCAGGTACGACGAATCTGCGATAAAGCTGTGCTTATAAATCACGGAAATATGCTCTTACATGGTGACGTGGATGAAGTGTGTGATATGTATACAAGACTATAGGAGTTAAATTATGATAATTGATGAAAAGAAAGTAAAGCGTTTAATAGCTTATTTTATTTATGATAAACAGGGAATTGTAGATGATTATATCATTTACATGCTGTGTGCATTAAAAGAGCATTCCAGTGAAATAGCCGTTGTTGTAAATGGAAAATTAACATCGGAAAGCAGGAAAAAGTTAAATCAGGTGACACCTGTAGTGATGGTGAGAGAGAATAAAGGACTTGATGTATGGGCATACAAAACAGTTCTCGATTATTATGGATGGGATAAACTAGTTACATATGATGAAGTTATCATGATGAATTTTACGATAATGGGACCGGTGTATCCATTGAGTGAAATGTTTGAATCCATGAGTGCCAGAGATTTAGATTTCTGGGGAATTACAATGTATCATAAATATGAGAAGGGTGATCCATTTGGAACTATTGAATGTGGCTACATTCCAGACCATATTCAGTCTCATTTTATTGCAGTACGAACACCTATGTTAAAAAGCATTGAATTCCAAAGTTATTGGAATAATATGCAGGAAATTAAGGATTATCGTGATGCAGTAGGATGTCACGAGGCGATGTTTACAAAACGCTTCTCGGAAAAGGGGTTTAAATGGGATGTTTATGCAGATATGGGAGATGGTTATAATAATCATCCGATTTTGTGTGCAACAAGAGAAATGCTGGAAGAAAAACGCTGCCCTATTTTTAAAAGAAGATCATTTATGCAGGACTACTCCAACATTATTCATGATACAGTAGGACAGGAAGCTATCGAAGCATATGATTTCATAGATAAGCATACAGATTATGATGTGAATCTGATTTGGGATAATATTTTACGTCTGGAGAATCAGGCAGATATTAAGAAAAATATGCAGCTTAATTTCATACTGGACAGTAAACATGGTACAGATATATCAGAAGTGTTAAAGAAAAAAAGAGTAGCACTTGTGCTACATTTCTATTTTGAGGATTTGGCAGAATACTGTCTTCATTATGTACAGTCAATGCCAAAAGAAGCAGATATTTACGTGACAGTTGGTTCAGAAAAAAAGAAAAAAATTATTGAAGAGACTTTCTCGGTATTAGAAAACAATGTGAAAGTGATTTTGATTGAAAACCGGGGAAGAGATGTTAGCGCTCTTTTAGTTGGAACAAAGGATTTTATCATGGATTATGATTATGTTTGCTTTGTTCATGATAAAAAGGTAACTCAATTATCGCCACAAACAGTTGGGGCTGGTTTTTCATACAAATGTTTTGAAAATTTATTGCCGACAAAGGAATTTGTTCAGAATGTAATTCGGACATTTGAAGAGAATCCAAGAGCTGGATTGTTGACACCGCCACCGCCAAATCATGGTGATTATTATATTACTTTGGGACTTGAATGGGGCATGAATTATGATGTTACAGTAGAACTTGCAGAAAAATTAGGCATAACAGTTCCGATTGATAAAAAGAAAGAGCCGATTGCTCCACTGGGAACAATGTTCTGGTTCAGACCGAAGGCCTTGAAATTATTGTTTGACCAGGATTGGGAGTATAAGGATTTCCCGGCAGAACCAAATAAAATTGATGGAACGCTGTTGCATGCTGTGGAACGGATTTATAGCTATGTAGTACAGCAGGAAGGCTACTATCCGGCATGGATTTTTTCGGAAAAAGGTGCTCAGATTGAAGTGACTAACTTAAACTATATGGTGCGTGGATTAAATAATGCAGTATTTCATATGGGACCGGGTGCGGGAAATTATGAGGATGTTCTGATTACAACAAAACGTGCATTTGGGGAATGGAGAATGTGCCGCTCGGCTTTAGGCTATTTGGAAGGAAATATTGTGCGGGCCAGAATGTATTTTAAAAATGAAAGTGGATTTTCGGAAGAAAATTCATTCCTGGCAGAGAACTCAGTGGATGAAGTCAGCCATCTGGATAATCATGAATTTTTGTATACAGATTTGGACAAACTTGGTGTGATTGAAGAATTACGCTGGGATCCGGGTGAAGTTGGCGGAATTGTAGTAAGAGATATTCATATTAAAGTGTTATTCCAAAATAATCACATTGAGGAGTACACATTAAAGGATGCAGTAAGTAATGGGGTAATGGTTGATGATGAGCTGGTATTTATTGCCCCGGACCCTCAGATGTATTTCAGATTAAGGACTACAGGGATTATTAAAAAAATAATAGTACAGTGTGATTTTATGAATAGTGTTTCTACACAATGTGCACAGAAAATTTATGATAAAATTGGTGGTAAAAAGCCGTTTAAATTCCTGAAAAAAGTGTATAGAAAAATAAAAAAAGTTGGAAAGTGAAAACGATGAAAAGAGAAAGAATATTTTATTTGGATTTTATTCGGGCGTTGGCAGTAATACTTATTTTGCTTACACATTATAATGCATTATTTCTCTACATGGATCCGCAGCCTCTGGATAAGGTTGTAATCACATATAGAATATGCAATTTGTATATCGGTGATTTTGGTGTGTCATTGTTCTTTATTATATCAGGCGCCGCATTGATGTACGTATATGAAAACAGCTGCAATCTGGCAAAATTCTACAAGAAAAGATTTGTTGCAATTTATCCAATGTTCTGGATTACTTATATAATTGCGTTTGTAATACAGAAGCTGGTATATCATGCGGATTATTCTGGAATACCAAAACAAAATATTTTGTATACGATATTTGGATTTGACAGTTATTATGCTGCTGTAAAGCCGACTTTCTTCATAATTGGTGAATGGTTTTTAGGATGTATTATTTTAGTTTATATACTATTTCCGTTACTGCGTTGGGGGGCAAATAAGCACCCGGGAACATTTAGTGCAGCAATTATTTTAGTATATCTGTTGTCAATTGTGTGTTATCAGACAGGATTGAGCAAAGCAGAACTGGTGACGGTGAGACTTCCGGAAGTATTTTTTGGAATGCTTTATATGAAATATTTTAAAAAGACAAACTGGAAAGTTGCTTTGGGAGCCTTGGCGGTGTTGATTGCGAATACCATTCTGTCACCTGCTTTCAATAGTAACATTCAGACGACTTATGTTGGCGTTGCCACATTTTTAGTATTGACATTTATTGCAAAGTTTGTTGATTGTAAAGTATCAAGGGCAATATGCAGCTTTTTATCAAAATACTCATATGCTATTTTTTGATACATCATTATGTTGGCGTTGCCACATTTTTAGTATTGACATTTATTGCAAAGTTTGTTGATTGTAAAGTATCAAGGGCAATATGCAGCTTTTTATCAAAATACTCATATGCTATT
>NZ_QTVB01000149.1:0-600 GCF_003435965.1 Roseburia sp. AF42-8 | reverse complement strand
CCATACAGGTTGTAGAAAATCTGCCCACATCAAGATAAGCAGACAGTTCTCTCTCAATATCCGCCACTTCCTCTGCTACCGCATCAAAGTCTGACCTGGCTCCCTGGATGTTCTCCTCCAGTCCCTCCATGGAATCCTGAGACATCTCTGCCAGCTGGTCAGAATCAATGTTATAATACCAGTCTGTGTAGAGTATAAAGCTGCTCCGGTAGGTTTCTATCGTATCTTTTATCATATTTGCAAGATTCATATGATAATCCCACATATAGCTTCTCACATGCTCTGCTGCCTCTCCGTGCATCTCCGACATGGCAGCAATCTCTACAATACTGCTTCTTACCGCATCTATCTGCTCTATCCACCGGTCAAGCTGTGCCAGAATCAGTTCCCGAATGCTGGTAATTTCTTCATACTTTACCTGAAATCCCATAACTTTCTCCACTCCCCCTATTTTGTCTTTATCATTTTCATCAAAGAAGCTTCTGCATCAACCAGTTCATCACGCAGTGTGAGAAGCTTCCCGGCATCCTGCGTCAGGAGGCTCTGATAATAACTCATCAGACCAATTAACTGTGAAAAGCCTGCCCGGTACGCTGTCAT
>NZ_QTVB01000148.1:0-603 GCF_003435965.1 Roseburia sp. AF42-8 | reverse complement strand
AACATGAAACATTTTCTTTCATAATATAGTAGACTAATTTTTTATTCATACTGAAACATTTTCTTTCATAATATAGTAGACTAATTTTTTATTCATACTAAATATTGTATCTATTTTATGTTTCACGGACGTTCATACTAAATATTGTATCTATTTTATGTTTCACGGACGTTCTTTTACTAATGTTTCACGTGAAACATTTTATCAAAATACCTCTATTATGTTGTATATCAATTACTATTTATTCTAACTTATCTTATTTCGAATAGCGAATACAGCAGCCTGTGTTCTATCTTGCACATCTATTTTTCTAAATATATGGGAAATATGATTTTTTACTGTTCGTTCACTAATTGTCAACTCATCAGATATTTTCTTATTGCTACATCCTTTTGAAATCAATCGAAGTACATCTAGTTCTCTCTTAGTCAGCCATTCAATTTTTTCTTTATCTAAAGCATAATCTTCCATACTTTCATTTAATGCAGGAAGAAGACTTGGTTGAATATAAGTATTTCCAGAAATAATAACATCAATTGCTTCTTTTAATTCATCATAACTGGAATCCTTTAATAAATATCCATCAATGCCGATATCAACAGC
>NZ_QTVB01000147.1:0-617 GCF_003435965.1 Roseburia sp. AF42-8 | reverse complement strand
TTGATTCTTTTGAATCGGTTTGTTTCTCGGATGTCTTGATATCTTAGGTCTATCATTTCTAAAATGATAGTCTTATCATCAATTCTGTATGAAGTTTTCAAGGTACGTTTTTCTGACTGTTTTACCAGTCATTAGAAAACTCAATTCTTTGAATCCTCTAATCACGGGTAAAAACCCTGTATCTTAACAGCACTTCCCTGCTGATATAGGTTAGCATCCTTCGGATGCCCGTTTTATGTTGAAAACAGCATAGCTGTTGTTTTCTTTTTTTAATCTGGCAGCCACCTACTCTCCCATGCCGTCTCCAGCGTAGTACCATCGGCCGCTTAGGTCTTAACCATCGTGTTCGGGATGTGGACGGGTGTTTCCCCTAAGCGCATCGCCACCAGAAGCATTGAACACTTAGCGAGGTTCTTTCGAGCTTAGTGCGAAAGCTGTTCTCTGAGATTAGTAAGAACAAGCTTTAGCGCTGTTCGAACTTAGCGAAGAGAACTTCCTCTCTTGTGTTGTTATCTTTGATAACTCAACAGCGAAATAATCTTTACTCGATTTCCTTAGAAAGGAGGTGATCCAGCCGCACCTTCCGATACGGCTACCTTGTTACGACTTCACCCCAG
>NZ_QTVB01000146.1:0-629 GCF_003435965.1 Roseburia sp. AF42-8 | reverse complement strand
GTTATACCATTTGTAATTATAGGTGTGTTATTTGCGATTTTTAAGGAAAAAGCAACTAAAATTTGTTTCAGGATTTAATTCATTTTCTAAAGAAGAACAAACAATGTATGATAAAGCTCAGATCTCTCGTGATATAAGAAATCAGTGCTTCATATGGACTGTTATAATGTTAGCAGGAGCGACATTATCCTGCCTTTTAACCCCATATATGGCTATACCAACCTATATTATTTGGTTAGTTCTGTTTTTTAGAGAAGTCCACTTTGATAATCATAAAGCGTTTAAAAAATATTTATTAAAATAAATTATTGTTTGCAGGAGATGCTTATTTATGAAAAAAGGGATAAACAAATCAATCTTATTTTACATTGCATCAGTTCTGTTTTTCATAGCGTCAGCTATTGGCTTTACGAGTGGAAATGAAAGTTCTATGGCTATAGTATGGTTATGTCTTGGTTCTTCATTTCTTTGCTTGGGTTCGACTCATAAGAAAAAGGAAAACAATACAGATGATAAATAATTTCCTGCTTGTATTGTTGGAAAATCGGTAGTTATGGAGGTGAAAAATGTATTTCACAGACGAAAAAGACTATATTATGCGAATGATAAAAGAAATGGTAAGAGTATTA
>NZ_QTVB01000145.1:0-670 GCF_003435965.1 Roseburia sp. AF42-8 | reverse complement strand
ATATTTGTTTAACAGTGAACAAAAATTAGTTTACAATGCATTACTTTCATTTGCTACAGCAGAGAATATATTAGGAAAAGAAATTACACAATCCCTATTAAGCGACTATTTTATAAAACAGGAAATTATTCTTCGACTAAAAGAGGGAGATAAAAGAATCGCACCGAGAATTGAGGAGATTAATCAAGAGTATAGGGAAAATTTCAGGGCATTGCAAGGTACTTTGATATATAGAGATGAATTTGATGATTGCATAAAATCTATTGAAAATGAAAAATCAACTATTATTTCTGGAGGTGCTGGTTCTGGAAAAAGTGGGTGTACAGAAGCAATTCTAAATTATTGCGAAGAAAGGAAAATTCCACATATTGCGATAAAACTTGATCAGAGAATACCTTATAAAAATTGTGAGATTTGGGGAAAAGGGTTAGGACTTCCCAGTTCAATTGCTCATTCTTTGCACTGCACTTCAAGAAATGAAAATGCAGTAATTATTTTAGATCAATTAGATGCTTTAAGATGGACACAGGCAAATTCTAGCGAAGCACTTGCAGTTTGTTTAGAGTTAATTAGACAGGTAGAATACTTAAATTATGAAAGAAAGAAAAAAATAATTATAATATTTGTCTGCAGAACATATGATCTTGAAAATGATAATAATATAAAATCT
>NZ_QTVB01000144.1:0-730 GCF_003435965.1 Roseburia sp. AF42-8 | reverse complement strand
GCAAGAAATATTCTTAATTATACACACAAAAAATTGAATTCAGATAAAAACTATTTTCAATACTACTACTTATCTGGGAAAATATTCAATATGATGATGGATAAAGAAAGTGCGGAGAAGGAACTTATATTATCGCAAAAGTATATTTTGCCACAGAGTGAAGAAGAAATTTTGGTAAAGCATATGCTTCAACTTATATTAGTAGAAGTGGTCGGACGAAAAGATGAGGCAAAAGAAATTTTTTATTCTATATCTAAACATCTTGATAAGTACCCGGAGAATTCCCAAGCACTTGCAACATTATTGAAAAATTGTTCAAATTACTATACTGGAAAACAAGCATTGAGTTTACTTAAAAAAGCCTTAGAAATAAGCGAAAAAAATAATGATTTAGTCGAAATTGCATTTATAAAAAATAACATGGGGTACGAGCAATTTAAGCTAAACAATTACGAAAAATGCAGAACTTTATATAAAGAATCCATCAATATTTTACAACAGACCAAAATACACGAAAGTGCATATCCATTGAGCAATTTGGCTGTTTGTCATATGATTAATCAGGAGTATGATGAAGCAATTGCGTTAATTAATCGAGCCTTTTTTTGGAACTGTTCTAATTACTTGGAATATGTACTTAATACACATTTAATGTTATGCTATGAACAAATCGGGAAAATAATGAGTCATACAAAATAGCTAAATGCCTATTGGATAAACTTGAATCTGG
>NZ_QTVB01000143.1:0-739 GCF_003435965.1 Roseburia sp. AF42-8 | reverse complement strand
GGAATTGAGTTCATAAATAAGCAGTTAATTTAGCAACAACTTGTTGCAGATTCTAAAGTTATCTTGCATAATTAAAATATAAAAGATGTATATAAGGTCGGAACAGAGACCTTAAACCTGTTCCAGTGGTCGGGATGGAGACCGAAAACCCATTCCCATTGCGGAATAAACTGCAAATACAGTGATCGCGTTGCAGAAACCTGTGAGGCCTGCGACCGGGGGAGAACCTGCGGGGACTCCTCTTTTCTATATTATGGAGATGGTGTATATGCAGAAGATGCTTGATTTTATAACATAGAAGAGAGTACGTGTAATGCGGAGTAAATAATGGTCAAAAAACAATCGACATCCGACCTCACACACGTTATAATATAGATAATCTAATAAGAAAACAGTGTTATCATTACCGCATATTCAGTGAGAATGGTAGCCATAAATATGAATTCGCAGGAACGGAATGGTTGAACCCTCAGGGTGACAGTGTCACTCATTTGTCAGCGAGAGGTGCTTAACTTGGATGATTTTCAGTTTTCTTATTTTGACATGGATTTACAGGAAAGTCAGTAAAATCAAGTTGTTGCTTGACTTATGTTGACCAAGAAAAACATAGATTTTCTGTAGTGACTTGAACTCCTAAGACTCTATTGTAGGTTCGATTCCTATAGGAGACGCTCATTTTTAGCGGTAATGAAGATAGTTTCATTGCCGCTTTTTTCATGCAGAATTGTAATTTCAGTGA
>NZ_QTVB01000142.1:0-758 GCF_003435965.1 Roseburia sp. AF42-8 | reverse complement strand
TTCAGTATACAGATATACAGTGTACTGCAGATATTAACTATGAAACGAGAAAAATGTATATGGATTCTCTTGAAAAAGAGGATATTTCAGAAAAATATAAAGCGGAATTACTGAGCTTATTTGATCGTTTAAAAATAGAAAATATGCCGGATGTCTATTCACAAGGAAAGCCCTTCTCTGTAGAACAGGAGTTTTTTAAGCAAGACAAATTGTTTTTGCTGTATGTCCCCAATAAGAAGAAAGCACAATCTTTCCGTCAGGTGGTCGATAAGAATGATTTGTTATGGGACTTAACGAGGATACATTCATCACAGTTGGTGCGACAGACAAAAATATTGCTGTGTGAAATTCTGAATATGGATAAGGTACAAAGACATCGAAGATATTTTTTAGAACCATTAAAAGCACTTGTACGGTTTTGCGATAAGTACGGAATAGATGATATTGAAGAAATGGAACAGGCAGATGAAAACAGATTTTATCTGTATTTAAACAAGGAGTCAGAAATTATAAAAAAACAGGCTTCTAAGATTGTTGAGTTTGCGAGAAGAACGTTATTTCTAACAGATTCAGAGATAAATTGGCAAGCATGTATCTGGTATATGGATAGGTTTCAGTTTGATAAATCAAGAATCAATGCCAGTTCACCTGTTAAAAGTCTTTCATTTATTAATATTTACGAAAAAGAAAATCGTTGCCAGTTCACCTGTTAAAAGTCTTTCATTTATTAATATTTACGAAAAAGAAAATCGTTGGTA
>NZ_QTVB01000141.1:0-769 GCF_003435965.1 Roseburia sp. AF42-8 | reverse complement strand
CACAGCCATGCAGATATGTATCCCATCGATATGATGGCAGGCTATCTTCGCAGTATTATTGGTGGACAGTTAGGTGGCAGTAGTGCTACAATCAGTGCATATGATGCATCGGTTGTGAATGCAACAGAGTCTTTTCAACTGGCACAGATGATGGATGGAATGTTAAGTACATATCTCGAACAGGTGAAGGACAGGGTAAACTCCTGTGAGGAGTTCTATGAACTGCAGCAACAGCAGTGGCAGGAATCTATCCGGCTGAGAACAGAAGAAGGCATTGTGAAAACACTTGTCGGAGTCGGAACCATGATTCTGGGAGGAATGCTTGTCGTAGCAACCTGTGGTATGGCACTTCCACTGGTGACAACCGTTGGAGTTGTAGCAATTGGATTAGGCACAACTGCATATGGTTGTGCGAATGCTATAGAAGGTAGTCAGGATGTTTATGCAGGAGTAATAGGAGACCCAAGAATGGTATCGGTTAATCCAATCCGTGATACATTATTTGCCAGCAATCCGGAACTCTATTATTTAATAGGAAATGCGTTGACAATCTCAGCTTCTATGATACTGACCGGAGGAATGGCAGCAAATGCAGCAGTAAGTGCAGGAACATCCATAGGAAGGGCAGTAGTAACAGAGTATGCAAAGCAGGGACTGACGGTGGCAGCCAGCAGTTATGTGGAAAAGAGCATGACAGAAGCAACCAACAGTCCACTGGCAGGCTTTGTAGTTGGATCACTAACCGGAATGGCAACATATGGAACGCTCA
>NZ_QTVB01000140.1:0-794 GCF_003435965.1 Roseburia sp. AF42-8 | reverse complement strand
ATTCTTGTTAGTTCATTTATGGCACTAATAGAATTTACAATTATGGCACTAATAGAATTTACAATTATTTTCTTTAATATCACAATTGTTGAAAAAACAAACAATACCGAAATCATTAAAAGGAGGTTGCTTATGATAACAATTGAAAATCTATGCAAAGCATATAATGATAAAATTTTGTTCAAAAATTTTCATTTGGAAATTCCAGATAGCCGTTTTTTGGTAATTAGTGGCGAAAGTGGATGCGGAAAAAGTACTTTACTTAATATGATTGGAGGTATTGAAACTCCTGACAAAGGTTCTATTATTGTGAATGGTTTTGATGTGGCAAAAAAAGGAAAAAAGCAGAAATATTTCAAAGAAGTTGTTGGATTTTTATTTCAAAATTTTGCCCTTTTGGAAAACAAAACAGTAAAAGAAAATCTAGAAATAATAAAAAAATCAGGTAGAACGGATATTTCAATAAATGAAGCTCTTGAAAAAGTTGGTTTACAGAAAGTAATTAACAAAAAAGTCTATCAATTATCTGGTGGCGAACAGCAGAGAGTTGCGTTAGCTCGTTTAATGCTAAAGAAATGTTCGATTGTATTAGCAGACGAACCAACTGGTTCCTTAGACAAAAAAAATAGTGAGATTGTTATGAATATATTGCATGAGTTAAGTGAACAGGGAAAAACAGTTATTGTTGTAACTCATAGTGAAGAAATTGTAGCACAAGAAAAGCATGTTCTATATTTATAATTACCCATAATAGAAGAATATGTTCTTTCGGGAGACACCTCCTCTAAGAACAT
>NZ_QTVB01000014.1:0-85194 GCF_003435965.1 Roseburia sp. AF42-8 | reverse complement strand
TATTTTTTATTATACACGATGTATGGGAAAAAAGTAATCATTCCTTGTTCAAAAATCGACAAAAATATTGAGAAAAAAATCTTTTTAGTGTGTCAAAAAAAACTAATTTGTGTTTATAATACATTTTATGTTAAATGCATTGCATATGCAGTACAATACTATCATAGAAAGAGGGGCACATAAGATGGGTTTAATGACATTTAAAGGTGGCGTCCATCCTTTCGAAGGAAAGGATTTATCAAAAGATAAGCCAATACGTGAATTATTACCCAAAGGTGAACTGGTATATCCATTATCGCAGCATATTGGAGCACCGGCAACACCAATCGTAGCGGTAGGAGATACCGTTTTGAAGGGGCAGAAGATAGCAGAAGCAGGCGGCTTTGTATCTGCACCAATCCATGCGTCCGTATCCGGAACTGTTAAGAAAATTGAGCCAAGAAGAGTTCCAACAGGTGATATGGTGAACTCCATTGTAATTGAAAGCGATGGTGAATTTAATGAGGTAGAGTATCAGGCAGTAGAAGATGTCAGTGCTCTTTCCAAAGAAGAAATTATTAACCGTATAAAAGAAGCGGGAGTTGTTGGTATGGGTGGAGCAGGATTCCCAACCCACGTAAAATTATCTCCGAAGGAACCGGAAAAAATCGACTATATTATTGCCAACTGTGCAGAGTGTGAACCATATCTGACATCTGATTACCGCATCATGTTAGACCACACGGAAGAACTGGTAGAAGGCATGCGTATTATTCTCAGTATGTTTGAACATGCCAAGGGTGTATTTGCAGTCGAGAATAATAAACCGGATTGTATCGCAAAATTATTAGAATTAACGAAAGATGAGCCTCGTATGGAGGTCGCACCTCTTATGACAAAATACCCACAGGGTGGTGAACGTCAGCTTATTTATGCAGTAACCAAACGTGCAATTAATTCCAAGATGCTTCCGGCAGATGCAGGATGTATCGTAGATAATGTTGCAACCATGGTTGCCGTATACCATGCAGTAAAAGAAGGAAAACCTGTTACAAGCAGAATCTTTACAGTTACCGGTGATGCAGTAGAAGAGCCGGGTAACTTTGAGTTCTTAATCGGAACCAGTTTCCAGGAACTTTTAGATGCTGCCGGTGGATTTAAAGAGCAGCCGGAGAAAATTATTTCCGGTGGACCAATGATGGGCTTTTCCATGTTCGGATTAGATGTGCCGACAACCAAGACTACTTCAGCACTCCTTTGTATGACCAAAGATGAAGTGGCAGAAGCAGATGCAGATGCAACAGCATGCATCAATTGTGGTCGTTGCGTAGAAGCATGTCCGGAACAGATTGTTCCATCCAGATTATCTAAATTCTCAGAGCATGGAGATATGGCAGAATTTGAAAAATGGCATGGTCTTGAGTGCGTGGAATGTGGAAGCTGCAGTTTTATCTGCCCGGCAAAACGTCCGTTAGCACAGCTTATTAAGACAATGAAAAAACAGGTTCTTGCTGAAAAGAAAAAAAATAAATAACAAAGAAAGAGGTGGACTATTGTGAGTGAGTTATATCATGTATCATCATCACCACATGTACGAGCCAAAGATACAACAAGCAGAATCATGCTTTATGTAATTATAGCTCTGCTTCCAACAAGTATATTTGGTATTGTTAATTTTGGATATAAAGCAGCAGTATTGATTTTGGTATCTGTTGCAAGCTGTATTGCATCAGAGTGGATTTTCAATCTGATTGTACATAAGAAGAATACCGTCAGTGATTTAAGTGCGGTAGTTACCGGACTGTTACTTGCATTAAACCTGCCGGCATCCCTTCCATGGTGGGAAGCTGTAATCGGCAGTGTATTTGCAATCGTTATTGTTAAAATGATGTTTGGCGGACTGGGACAGAACTTTATGAACCCGGCACTGGGTGCAAGATGCTTTTTACTGATAGCATTTGCCGCAGACATGACAAACTTTACTGTAGATGGATATTCAGGAGCAACTCCACTGGCTCTGATCAGAGAACAGGGCGTTGGAGCTGTTAATACCATGAATATGTTAATTGGTAAGACAGCCGGAACCATCGGAGAGACATCCGCTATTGCTATCTTAATTGGAGCAATGTTCTTAATCCTGATGGGTGTCATTACACTTCGGATTCCGGGAACCTATATCATTACATTTGTAGTATTTATCAGCTTGTTCGGCGGACATGGCTTTGACATCGACTATATCGTTGCTGAGCTTTGTGGTGGTGGATTAATGCTTGGTGCATTCTTTATGGCAACCGACTATGTAACATCACCGATCACACCGAAGGAACAGATTTTATATGGAATTCTTTTAGGTATTCTTACCGGATTATTCCGTATCTTTGGAGCAAACGCAGAAGGTGTATCCTTTGCAATTATTTTAAGCAACCTTCTGGTTCCTATGATTGAAAGGATTACAATTCCAAAGGCCTTTGGACAGGTAAAGGAGGCAAAGCAGCATGAATAAGAAGATTGTACATGACGCGTTGATTTTAACCGTATTTACCGTAGTAATCGGATTTATTCTCGGACTGGTATATGAGATTACCAAGGATCCGATTGCAAAGGCAGAAGAGGCAACTGCACAGGCTGCATACAAAGCAGTGTTTGAAGATGCAGATTCTTTTTCCACCTATGATTTTGATGCAGAAGCCGCAGCCAGCCTGTTAGAGCAGAATGGTTACAGTGATGAAATCAATGGTGTGCAGGAAGCATTAGATAAAGATGGCAATGTATTAGGCTATGTGATTACTGTAACAGCTAAAGACGGAAGCAGGGTAATATCACATTTTCTGTTGGCATAAAGAATGATGGAACCGTAAACGGCTATTCCGTTACCAGTATGTCAGAGACACCTGGACTTGGAGACAAGGCAAAGACAGAAGACTTCTCCAAACAGTATAAGAATAAGAATGTAGACAGCTTTACCGTTGTGAAACAGGCACCATCTGCTGATAACGAGATTGAAGCAATTTCCGGTGCAACCATTACATCAAAAGCAATGACCAATGGTGTAAATGCCTGCATTACATACTTCCAGAATGAATTGGAAGGAGGCGCTGAATAATGAATAAGTATTTAGAACGCGTATATAACGGATTGATTAAAGAAAATCCTACCTTTGTACTGATGCTTGGTATGTGTCCGACACTGGCAGTAACAACATCAGCAATGAATGCACTGGGAATGGGATTATCTACAACAGTGGTATTGATTTTCTCTAACCTGTTGATTTCCTTATTCCGTAAAGCAATTCCAAATGGTGTCAGAATGCCGGCATACATTGTTATCGTAGCATCTTTGGTAACCATTGTAGAATTTATTATGAAGGCTTATACACCGGCACTGGCTAAACAGCTTGGTGTATATATCCCTCTTATTGTTGTTAACTGTATTATCCTTGGACGAGCAGAAAGCTATGCATCTAAAAATCCACCTGTATTGTCTATCTTAGACGGTGTTGGTATGGGACTTGGATTTACCTTCGGATTAACCTGTATTGGCATTGTCCGTGAGATTTTAGGTGCAGGACAGTTGTTTGGATTCCAGATTCTTTCACTGAAATGGTATACACCAATCAATATCTTTGTTATGGCACCGGGTGCATTCTTGGTACTGGCATTCTTAGTTGCTTTAATGAGTATTGTTCGTCAGAAGATGGAAGCAAAAGGCAAACCACTGGCAGAGCCTGCCGGCTGTATCAGTGGAGACTGTGCCGGATGCAGCATGTCTGCAACCTGCAGCGAAAAAGAGAAGAAAGCTGCAGATGCAGAGGAAAAAAGTGAATAGGAGGAATATGACAGATGCAGACATTATTATTGATTGCAATTGGTTCAGCCATTGTAAATAACGTAGTATTAAGCCAGTTCCTTGGTATCTGTCCTTTCTTGGGTGTATCAAAGAAAACAGAGACCGCTGCTGGAATGGGTGGAGCCGTTATCTTTGTCATAACGATATCCTCCTTTGTTACCTCATTGATTTATAAGTTTATACTGATTCCGACGGGAACACAGTATTTACAGACGATTGTATTTATCCTTGTAATCGCAGCGCTGGTACAGTTTGTAGAAATGTTCTTAAAGAAATCCATGCCTGCTCTTTATAAGAGCCTTGGAGTGTATCTTCCTTTGATTACAACCAACTGTGCAGTATTAGGTGTAGCACTTACCAACGTAACCAAAGAGTATGGTATCTTAGAGGGCGTTGTAAACGGTTTTGCAACCGCATTTGGATTCTTTATTGCTATTACAATTATGGCAGGAATTCGTGAAAAAATTGAATATAATGATATCCCTAAGCCATTTAAAGGAACAGCAATTGTGTTAATTACAGCATGTCTGATGTCCATTGCATTTATGGGCTTCTCAGGAATGATTTAGGAGGAAAGAAAAGATGAGTGTACAGGCAATTATTATTGCAGCCGTTATTGTAGGCGGCGTAGGACTTTTTATTGGATTTTTCCTCGGCGTTTCCGGAGAAAAGTTCAAAGTAGAAGTAGATGAAAGGGAAGAAGCAATTGTTGGTGTTCTTCCTGGAAATAACTGTGGTGGTTGTGGTTATGCCGGATGTTCCGGTCTTGCAGCTGCTATTGTAAAAGGTGATGCCCCGGTCAATGGATGTCCTGTTGGTGGTGCGCCGGTTGCAGCAAAAGTCGGTGAAATCATGGGAGTTGCTGCAGAAGAAGGCGCAAAGCAGGTTGCCTTTGTAAAATGTGCAGGAACCTGTGAAAAAGCCGGTCATGATTATGAATATACCGGAGTAGAAGATTGTGCTGCTATGGCATTTATTCCGGGCGGCGGAGCAAAGAGCTGTAGCTATGGCTGCCTTGGCTTTGGAAACTGTGTAAAGGCATGTCCGTTTGATGCAATCCATGTTGTAGATGGTATTGCAAAGGTGGATAAGGAAGTATGTAAGGCATGTGGAAAATGTGTTGCAGCCTGTCCGAAGCACTTGATTGAGCTGGTACCATATGAAGCAAAGCATCTGGTACAGTGCAGTTCCAAGGATAAAGGCAAAGACGTTATGAAAGCCTGCTCCGTAGGTTGTATTGGCTGTCATCTCTGTGAGAAGAACTGTCCAAATGATGCAGTTCATGTCGTAGATAATGTGGCTTATATCGACCAGGAGAAATGTACCGGATGTGGCATTTGTGCCGAGAAATGTCCGAAGAAGATTATTTTATAATCGTTTCTGTGATAGAAAGAACGGGATTGTCATTGATTTGGCAGTCCCGTTTTGCGTAGTTGATGTTATATGAGGATTGGATATGAGAAAATTTAGAGAAAAGTATATTGGAAATAAAGATTTTTATAAAATGGTTCTGCTGGTAGCTATTCCAATTATGATACAGAATGCCATCACTAACTTTGTGAGTCTTTTGGACAATATCATGGTAGGACTGGTTGGAACGGAGCAGATGTCCGGTGTCGCAATCATCAATCAGTTGATGCTGGTTTACAATATCTGTATTTTTGGAGCAGTATCCGGTGCAGGCATTTTTGGGGCACAGTTTTATGGAAAAGGGGACCATAAAGGAGTGCGGGATGCCTTCCGTTTTAAAATTGTAGCCTGTGGTTTCTTAGCAGTCATATGGATGCTGATATTGGGCTTTGCAAATGAACCGTTAATTCGGCTGTTTTTGCATGAAGGAGGAAGCACGGGAGATATTGAAGCTACATTATTGTATGCAAAACAGTATTTACAGACGGTAATGCCATCCATGGTTCCTTTTGCATTGATTCAGGCATATGCCCAGACATTACGTGAAACAGGAGAAACGGTTCTTCCGATGAAAGCTGGAATTGCTTCTGTAGCAGTAAATCTGATGTTTGACTATGTATTAATATTTGGTGCATTTGGACTGCCTGCATTAGGAGTAAGAGGTGCAGCGGCAGCAACCGTATTGGCAAGAGTTGTGGAATGCATTATTGTTGTCTTGTGGACCCATGCGAGAGCAGATAAGAATCATTTTATTGTAGGAGCTTACCGTGATTTTAAAATACCGGGAACACTGGTACGACAGATTATCATAAAAGGAACACCATTGCTTTTAAATGAAACTTTATGGGCTGGAGGAATGGCAGTCCTGATGCAGTGTTATTCCACAAGAGGTCTTGCTGTTGTAGCTGGATTTAATATATCAAATACAGTAGCCAATCTTTTTAATGTTGTATTTATTGCGTTGGGAAGTGCGATATCCATCATTGTAGGACAGCAGCTTGGTGCTGGTAAATTGGAAGAGGCGGTGGATACGGACCGCAAGATGATTGTATTTTCTGTATTTTGTTGTTTTGTTATAGGAGCCTGCATGTTTGCGATTGCTCCGTTCTTTCCAAGAATATACAATACGACAGAAGAAGTGCGTGGACTAGCAAAACAATTTATCCGGATTGCATCAGCCTGCATGCCGTTATATGGATTTATGCATGCAACCTATTTCACACTGCGTTCCGGTGGCAGGACAGTCATTACCTTTCTTTTTGACAGTGTCTATATCTGGGTGGTAGATATTCCACTGGCATTTGTGTTAACCAGATTTACAGGAGTTCCGATTGTATCTATTTATTTATCCTGTCAGTTGATAGAGATTATAAAATGCATCATCGGATATGTTATGGTAAAGAAGAAAATCTGGGTCAACAATATGGTTATGGAGCAGCAATAGGATTATGTTTACATTTCGTGAAATGGAATATTGCTGCCGATGCCGGATGTGGTATGAAGTTCGTAATTGTCGGTGATAAAAATGGCTTCCGTGTCATCCAAGGATTCTATCAGCTTCATGCCGTCCTCTAATCCTAAAGCAAAACAGGTGGTGGAAAGTCCGTCACCATCTACGGATTTCGGACAGATAATGGTGACACCCAGCAGGTTATTGTCATAAGGATAACCGGTTTTCGGATTTAAAATGTGGTGATAGAAGTTATCACCCACATAGAAATAACGTTCATAAACACCGGAACTTACTACCGTTTCATCAGAGACTTCAACACTGGCAATGGCAGTGCCGTCATCGGAAAATGGTTTCTGGATACCGATATTATAGTTGCTTCCATCTGGTTTATCACCCAGCGTAAGGACATTGCCTCCAAGGTTAATCATGCCGGAGGTAATGTCTTTTTCATTTAAATAATCTTTCATTTTATCAGCAATATAACCTTTGGCGATGCTCCCAAGTCAATCATGGCATCCGGATTGGAAAGACTAACTTCGTTCCATCAATAACAATCGCATGATAGTCGATGGTGGAAAGTGTGGCTTCAATATCAGATTCAGATGGAACCGTACCGCTGTTATTTGGAAAGTCCCAGAGTGAAGACAATTTACCAATGGTGATATCGAACTGTCCCAGGCTTAAATCACCATAATAAATACCTTTTTGTAATAATTCAATCGTATCATCATCCACAGTAACCGGTGTGCCACCAGCATTGTTTATTTTACTGATATCGCTGTCTGCGATGGTATTGCTGAAAAGGTTCTCATAATGGGAAGCAAGCTTGAAGCAGTCATCAATATAAGAAGCATTTTCTTCTCCATATAGTGTAATAGTAATGACTGTATTAAAATAAAAATCAGATTTGGAAACGGGTTCTTTGCTGCGTCCGCATCCCACGAAGGAGAAGGAGCAGAAGAAGAGAAAGAAAGCAAGTAAACTGCAGGTTAATTTATAAGAAAATATCGTCTTTTTTGTTTTCATCATGTATACTCCGGTTCTTTTAAAATCATATAGCACAAGCATAGCACAAGGAAGATAAAATTTACAGATGATTTTTTTCGAAAGGTATGATAAAGTATAAAATGTATGCATATGAATAAAAAATTATAACCGGCATTCAGATAGTGAATATGCCGTAGATGATTAAGAGGCGGAAAAATGGATACACAGTTGCGTGAAACATTAAAGAATAAGAAGCGTGTAATTGTAAAAATCGGTTCTTCATCTCTTTTACATGAAGAGACCGGAAAATTAAATCTTTTAAAACTGGAACGTTTGGTAAGAGAATTATGTGATATTAAGAATCAGGGCATGGATGTATGCCTGGTCAGCTCCGGGGCTATTGCAGTAGGAAGACAGTCCATGGGATTCAAAGAAAGACCGGAGAAAATAGCTGTAAAACAGGCATGTGCGGCAGTGGGACAGGCGAGACTTATGATGACTTATCAAAAGCTTTTTTCAGAGTACCACCAGAATGTGGGACAGGTTCTTATGACAAAAAAAACTATGGTTGATAACGTGTCGAGAAAAAATGCCCAGAATACTTTTGAAGAATTGTTTGAAATGGGAATTATACCAATTGTAAATGAAAATGATACCGTATCTACTTATGAGATGCAGTTTGGTGATAACGATTCCCTGTCGGCTATTGTAGCCTCATTGGTAGGAGCAGATTTGTTGATTCTTTTATCTGATATTGACGGGTTGTATACGGATGATCCGAGAAAGAATCCAAAAGCAGAATTGATACCGGTAGTAGAAAAAATTGATAATCGGATTGAAAACATGGCAGGAGATACAGTAGGTAGTGATGTTGGTACCGGTGGAATGACCACCAAATTAACGGCAGCAAGGATTGCAACCTTATCCGGAGCAGATATGATTATTGCCAATGCAAAGGATGTGGGAGTTCTGCATCAGATTTTCGAAGGAAAACAGGTGGGAACCTTTTTCAAAGCCAATAAAAATGATGATTTCTATATTGCAGATTATGTAGAAGAAAGCATGGAGTAAAAAGATGATTGAAAATATAATAGCAAGAATCAATGAATTATATCATAAATCCCAGAAAGAAGGACTGACACCGGAAGAAAAGGAAGAACAGGCAGCACTTCGCAAGGAATACATAGCAAGTGTAAAGCGGAATCTGAAGGGACAGTTAGATAATATTGATATGGTAAATGCAGATGGAACGGTAACCAATCTGGGAGAAAAATATGGAAACAAAGGCAAGCATCAGAACTAAGTATAAGACACTGCGAAATGCAATGCCGGAGAATATTGTAAGAGAAGAATCCCAAAGGATTTGTCAGAATATCAGTACCTGGGAAATCTTTCAGAAAGCACAAAATTGTTTCTTTTATTATCCCCTTGGGAAAGAAGCTTCTTTATTGCCGCTTTTTAAAGAAAGCATTCAAAAAAGAGCAGCTTTCCCCCGGGTGCGTGGAGAAGAAATGGACTTTTGTGAAGTCAATAGTACAGATGATTTTCAGGAAGGGTATTTTCATGTGATGGAGCCAAAGGATGAGATACCGGCGATAGATTTAGTAGAACTTGAGCAGGAGAAAACAATTGTATTCACACCGGGACTGGTCTTTGATATTAACGGTGGAAGAAGCGGATATGGTAAGGGCTTTTATGATCGTTTTTTTCAGAAATATAAGAAAGTAATCCGGGTTGGAATTGCATTATCCTGTCAGCTTGCAGAACAGGTACCTATGGAGGCTTATGATATTCCGATGGATTATCTTGTAACACCGGAGAAGATTTATAAAGTGACGGATAACAGAGACGAAAATAAGTAGCAGGAGGGAATTATGGAATTACAGGAATTAGGTAAGAGAGCAAAAGCAGCAGAAATTATCATGCGTAATTTGGGCATGAAAGAAAAAGAAAAGATTTTGCTTGAAGTTGCAGAACATTTAGTAGAAGACACCGATGCTATTTTAGCAGCAAACCAGAAGGATATGGATGCCGGAAGAGAAGCCGGAATGCATCAGGGACTTTTAGACCGTCTGATGTTAAATAAAGAGCGCATTGCACAGATGGCAGAGGGAATCCGCCAGGTAGCAGAATTAGAAGACCCGGTAGGAGAGGTCCTTTCCATGAAACAGCGCCCGAATGGACTTATGATTGGAAAGAAACGTGTACCATTAGGTGTCATCGGAATTATCTATGAATCACGTCCAAATGTAACAGCAGATGCCTTCGCTTTGTGCTTTAAAACTGGAAATACCGTGATTTTAAAAGGTGGAAGTGATGCCATTCATTCCAATATGGCAATCGTAAAGAGCATCAATGAAACCTTAAGTGCTAACCAGCTGCCGGAGGGAGTGCTTGCTTTAATTGAAGATACCAGCCGGGAGACAGCTACTGCATTTATGAAAATGAATGAATATGTGGATGTACTGATTCCAAGAGGCGGCTCAGGACTGATTCGTGCAGTAGTAGCCAATGCTACGATTCCGGTGATAGAGACCGGTACCGGTAACTGCCACATTTATGTGGATGAAACCGCAGACCTTGATATGGCAGTGAATATCATTAATAATGCAAAAACACAGCGTATCGGAGTATGTAATGCCTGTGAATCCTTAGTGCTGCATGAGAGCATCGTAGATGAACTGATGCCACGCCTTTCTGCAAAATTATCCGAAAGCCATGTAGAAATCCGTGGGGATGAGCGGGTTCAGAAAGCTGCAAAAGATGCAGTGGCTGCAACAGAAAAAGACTGGGGCACCGAATATTTGGATTATATTATTTCTGCAAAGACAGTTTCAGATATTGATGAAGCCATTACACATATCAATAAATATAATACCGGACATTCGGAAGCAATCATTACCAATAATTATGAGCATGCACAGAAGTTCTTAAATGAGATTGATGCTGCTGCTGTTTATGTAAATGCATCCACACGTTTTACTGACGGATTTGAGTTTGGCTTTGGGGCAGAAATCGGAATCAGTACCCAGAAGCTGCATGCCAGAGGACCAATGGGCTTAGAAGCACTGACGACCACCAAATATATCATTTATGGGGATGGCCAGATCAGAGAATAATAAGAAAAATATTAAGAAAACAGGAAAAGAAATGAGAGAAATAGAAAAGATAAATCACACCGGTGAAGTTCCGGTAATGGAACCGCAGAGACAATTTTATTTTATGGACCTTGCAAAGCAGTATGTGACGCAGATTTCCAGGAAGAAAGGCAGACCGCTTACCTTTCATGTGACAACTTTTGGGTGCCAGATGAATGCCAGAGATTCCGAAAAGTTATGCGGAATTTTAGAGACCGTAGGTTTTGAAGAGACCGATTCCGAGGAAGCAGATTTTGTCATTTATAATACCTGTACCGTACGTGAAAATGCCAATAATAAGGTTTACGGACGTCTGGGATATTTAAGCGGTTTTAAGAAAAAGAATAAAGATATGATGATTGCATTATGCGGCTGTATGATGCAGGAACCGGAGGTTGTGGAAAAATTAAAACAGAGCTATCGTTTTGTAGACCTGGTTTTCGGAACCCATAATATCTTTAAATTTGCAGAACTTCTGGTACGCTGCTTTGAAGAGCAGAAAATGGTGATTGACATCTGGGATGATACGAAAGAAATTGTAGAAGAACTTCCGGTAGAACGGAAATACAGCTTTAAGTCCGGTGTTAATATTATGTTTGGCTGCAATAATTTCTGCAGTTACTGTATTGTGCCATATGTAAGAGGAAGAGAACGCAGCAGAAAACCGCAGGATATCATAAGAGAAATTGAAAAATTGGTAGCAGATGGTGTAGTAGAGGTTATGCTCTTAGGACAGAATGTCAATTCCTATGGAAAGAACTTAGATACACCAGTGACCTTTGCACAGCTCTTACAGGAAGTAGAAAAGATTGAAGGTCTGGAAAGAATCCGGTTCATGACATCCCATCCAAAGGATTTATCCGATGAACTGATTGAAGTAATGAAGAATTCTAAAAAAATCTGCAGACATCTTCATCTGCCGCTTCAGTCCGGCAGCAGCAGAGTGTTAAAAGAAATGAACCGTCACTATGACAAGGAGCATTATCTTGCACTGGTTGAAAAAATCAAAAAAGCAATGCCGGATCTGGCAATTACAACCGACATTATTGTAGGATTCCCGGGAGAAACCGAAGAAGATTTCTTAGAGACCATGGATGTGGTAAGACAGGTAGAGTATGACAGCGCGTTTACGTTTATTTATTCAAAACGTACCGGAACGCCTGCTGCCAAAATGGAAAATCAGATTCCGGAAGATGTGATAAAAGACCGTTTTGACCGGCTGTTAAAACTGGTACAGGAGATTTCCGCAAAGAAAGCCGGAGCATTAACCGGAAGCGTGCAGGATGTATTAGTTGAAGAATTAGATGAACAGCAGGAAGGTCTTGTGACCGGAAGATTATCCAATAACTCAGTGGTACATCTGCCGGGCGGTGCATCCATGATTGGAAACATCGTACCGGTACATTTAAAAGAATGCAAAGGCTTTTATTATATGGGAGAGGTTGCAGAGTAAATGAACCGTCGTTTTGGAAAAAATGATATTCTGTTGCTGGGAATTCTTGCGGTAGTTATTCTGGTGTTTTATGTGGGAATGACCTCTGCATTACGAAGCGGTGACAGTATTATCATTACGGTAAATGGCAGTGAATATGGCAGATATTCCCTGTCAGAAAATAAAGAGATTCCAATTAAAATAGATGGAAAAGTTACCAATATCGTAACGATTGAAAATGGGACTGCTATATGCTTGAGGCGGACTGCCCGGATCAGTTGTGTATGCATCAGAACGCAATTTCCAAAGATAAAGAATCCATTATCTGTCTGCCAAACCGGGTTGTAGTAACCGTAGAAAGTGAGCAGAAAAATACATTGGATGATGTGGCAGGGTAGGTGAAAGCATGAAGAAAAGTGTAGCATATCTTGGCGTGTTTTTGGCACTGGCCATGATATTAAGTTATGTGGAAGCAATATTGCCCTTTGCCATTGGAATACCGGGAGTAAAGCTTGGACTTGCCAACCTTGTTACGGTGCTGATGCTGTATCTGATTGGCTGGAGAGAGGCTCTTTGTGTATCGGTGCTTCGTATTGTGCTTACCGGAATTTTATTTGGAAATTTGGTCAGCATCTGTTATGGACTTGCCGGCGGATTATTAAGCTTTGTACTTATGTTTATTCTGATTCGGATGAACTGTTTTCATGTAGTTACGGTCAGTATCTGTGGCGGAATCATACATAATATGGGACAGCTTATCGTAGCAGGATTTCTGGTAAGCTCATACTATGTCATTTACTATATGCCGGTTTTATTGATTGCAGGCTTTGTGACGGGTGCCCTGATTGGAATTGTGGCAAAGGAAGTAGGAGGAAGATTATGTATTCATATATCAAAGGCGAATTATCCGAAATAGTGGCAGAGAATCATATTGTCGTTGAAAATGGCGGAATCGGCTATAATATTTATATTCCGGGACAGGTATTATCTCTGCTACCGGGAGTTGGCGAAGAAGTAAAAATCTATACTTATCTTTGTGTCAGAGAGGATGCATTTATTTTATATGGTTTTCTTACCAGAGATGATTTGAATGTATTTAAATTGCTGATTGGTGTATCCGGAATCGGACCAAAGGGTGCACTGGCAATTCTTTCTGTCATGTCAACGGATGATTTGCGTTTTGCAGTATTATCTGATGATGCAAAAGCAATTGCAAAAGCTCCGGGAGTTGGAAATAAGACGGCACAGCGGTTGATATAGAATTAAAAGACAAGCTTAGTTTAGAGGATGCCTTTGAACAGAAATTAAGCCATACACAGGAAGCTGTTTCTGGTAACGGCTTAAAAGGAATCCGCAATGAAGCAGTAGAGGCACTGGTTTCACTGGGTTATTCTTCCACAGAGGCTTTGAAGGTTCTTCGTGATATTGAAATTACGGAAGACAGTTCGGTAGAAGATATTTTAAAACTGGCATTGAAGCAGATGGCATTCTTATAAGAGGAGCAGAAAATGGAAAAACGTGTAATTTCAACGCAGATGCAGGATGAAGATATCAAAATCGAAAAAACACTGCGTCCGATGACCTTGGATGAATATATTGGTCAGGAGAAAGCAAAAGCAAATCTTAAAGTGTATATAGAGGCTGCAAAACAGCGTGGAGAGTCCTTAGACCATGTATTGTTTTATGGTCCTCCGGGACTTGGTAAGACTACTCTTGCCGGCATTATTGCCAATGAAATGGGCGTACATATGAAAGTCACTTCCGGTCCGGCAATTGGAAAGCCGGGAGAAATGGCAGCTATTTTGAGTAATCTTGCAGAAGGTGACATTTTATTTGTAGATGAGATTCATCGTTTGAACCGGCAGGTAGAGGAAGTATTATATCCTGCCATGGAGGATTATGTCATTGACATTATGGTGGGAAAAGGCGCAACTGCCCGTTCAATCCGCCTTGATTTACCGCATTTTACGCTGGTTGGTGCCACTACCAGAGCCGGACTTTTATCGGCACCCTTAAGAGACCGTTTTGGAGTGGTACATCATCTGGAATTTTATAATGTGGAGGAACTTAAGACAATTATTGTCCATTCTGCAAAAAAGTTAGAGGTAAAGATTGATGAGGAAGGTGCAATCGAATTGGCACGCCGTTCCAGAGGAACGCCGCGTCTTGCCAACCGCCTTTTAAAGAGGGTGCGTGATTTTGCACAGGTGCAGTACAATGGTGAAATTACCAAAGAAGTAGCATCCTTTGCACTGGATTTACTGGAAGTAGACAAGATGGGCTTAGACCAGAATGACAGGAACATTTTGCTTACGATTATTGAAAAATTCCAGGGTGGCCCGGTAGGGCTGGATACCCTTGCGGCAGCGATTGGGGAAGATGCCGGAACCATAGAGGATGTTTATGAACCATATCTTGTAAAGAATGGATTTATCAACCGGACACCAAAGGGAAGGGTCGCAACAGAATTTGCATATCATCACTTTGGAATAGAGGGCTAAGAAAATAGTTGTTTTTCGACAGATTTATAGCTATAATATGCTATATGTAGTAGTCAGAGAATATTTTTAGGCAGATACGCAGAGAGGAAATGAAAATGGCAGCAAAAAATAATACAGAAGTGATTATTGATGGAAAAGTATATACTTTAAGTGGATATGAGAGTCAGGAGTATTTACAGAAGGTAGCAACTTATATCAATGATAAGATTGCAGAATTTAAAATGCTGGATGAATATAAGAGAATTCCAAGTGATATGCGTTCCACATTGCTGGCATTGAACATTGCAGATGATTACTTTAAAGCGAAAAATCAGGTTGAAAAATTAGAGCAGGATTTAGAGGTAAAAGACCGTGAAATCTATGATTTAAAGCATGAACTGATTTCCAACCAGATCCGCATGGAAAGTGATGCCAAATCTTTAAAGGATCTGGAAAAAGAAAATAAAGAGCTGCTTTTAAATAAGACCAGATTAGAAGCAACCTTAGAAGATGCTTTACTTGGTAAAGTAGATAAACTTGAAAAACCGGAAAAAACTGAAAAACCAGAGGAAAAGAAAACAGACCATACGGAAGAAAAGAAAGAGGAAAAGCCTTCCGGAAAGAAAGCGTAATAGAGAATAAAAACTATGAAAGGGGGCAGACATTTATCTGTCCCTTTTGTTGCCATAGGAGATGAGGAAAGATGAAAGAGTTAGAACTTTTAGCACCGGCAGGTTCCTTGAAAACATTAAAGGCAGTCATTCATGCCGGAGCAGATGCCGTATATCTTGGCGGAAGTATGTTCGGTGCAAGAGCATATGCCAATAATTTTAACGAAGAAGAATTATTAGAAGCAATCCGTTTCGGACATATTCATGGACGCAAAATTATTCTTGCGGTGAATACTCTGTTAAAAGAATATGAATTAGGACAGCTCTATGATTATCTGCACCCTTATTATGAAGCGGGATTAGATGCTGTCATCGTGCAGGATATGGGCGTTATGGAGTTTATCAAAACTCATTTTCCAAATCTTCCGATACATACCAGTACCCAGATGACCATTACCAATGTAGAGGGAGCCAGGCTTTTAAAGGAACAGGGTGTAGAGCGTGTGGTGACAGCGAGAGAAATGTCCTTAGAAGAAATTCAAAGAATCCATGATGAAGTAGGCGTGGAACTGGAAAGCTTTATTCATGGCGCATTGTGTTACTGTTATTCCGGACAGTGCCTTTTCAGTAGTATCATCGGCGGAAGAAGCGGAAACCGTGGCAGATGTGCACAGCCATGCCGCCTTTCCTATGAAGTATTGCAGGGAGAAAAAAGTCTTACCGGACATCATGCAACACCGATTCTGAGCCTTAAGGATATGTGTACACTGCCATTTTTGTATGAACTGGCAGACCATGGGGTATATTCCTTTAAGATAGAAGGACGGATGAAGACACCGGAGTATGCTGCCGGTGTAGTAAGTATTTACCGAAAATATATGGATTCCTATCTGGATGGAAGCCGTATTCCGGTGGAGAAGAAGGATATCAGGGCACTTTTAGAACTTGGAAACCGAGGTGGCTTTACCAACGGATATTACTATCATCATAATGACAGTGATATGCTAAGCGGAGAGAGTGCTTCCCATAATAAGAGCGAAGGTGTTCTTCAGGATAACATCCGTAGAGAATATGTAGACACCGAATTAAAAGAAAAGATTAAAGGAAAGTTAATATTAAATAAAGAATGCCCTGCTAAGATAGAAGTGCAATATGGAAAAATAAAAGTTTCTTATCAGGGAGATATGGTTCTTGTAGCGCAGAATCGTCCGTTGACGGAAGAAGTTGTAACAGAAAAGATTACAAAGACTGGAAATACACCATTTGTTTTTGAAAAGCTTGAAGTTACAATGGATGATGATATTTTTATGCCGGTAAACCAGCTGAACCAGCTGCGAAGAGGTGCGTTGGAAGCATTAGAAGAAGCGTTGTTGAAACCTTATGAAAGAACGCTTCCAGAATTGGTGGAAACTTCTTCCGCTGAAACAGATAGGCAGACAACAGGAAATGCCATAAAAGAAAAGCAGATTTCCGGACAGTCATTATCACAGACTTCTGGACAACAATCCGCCGGTTCATCCACAGAAGTCCGGGTACTGATTGAAAACGCAGAACAGCTTCCGGCAGTATTAAAAGCCGATTTCGTGGATACGGTTTATCTTGATTGTATGTTGTATACAAGAGAAAATCTGATCCGCAAGTTAAGTGCGGATATAGACAGGGTACAGGCATCCGGTAAGAAAGCATTTTATGTATTCCCGTTTATTTTCCGGCAGCAGACCAGTCTTTTTTATGAAAAAATCATGCCGGAGCTAAAAAAGCTTCCATTAGATGGTATTATGGTGCGGAGTCTTGATGAGATTGCGTTTATAAAGGAATGGGGCAATGAAAACTGGCAGATGGTATCCGACAGTAATTTATATACCTATTCCAATGAAGCAGCAGAATATTTTTATCATCTTGGAATGATGCAGGATACAATTCCGGTGGAATTGAACCGGAAGGAGATTTTAAGAAGAGAAAACAGCCGGTCTGAAATGATTATCTATGGCAGACTTCCGCTTATGATAACGGCACAGTGTATTCATAAGAACACGTTGGGCTGTATGCATCAGCCTGACGTGCTGACCTTAAAAGACCGTTATTCGGTACATTTTCCGGTGAAAAATTTCTGCCCGGAATGTTATAATGTAATTTATAATTCGCTTCCGGTCTGTCTCTTTAAGGAAGACGTAACCGTGAAAAAGATTGCACCGGCTGCCGTAAGGCTTTCCTTTACGACAGAAACTGAAGAAGAGACAGAACAGATTTTAACAATTTATGGCGATATTTATAAAAATGGTGGCATTTTGGGGCAGATGCCAATGGAATGCACCAATGGACATTTTAAACGAGGCGTAGAATAAAGCAGAGGTATTTATGGTTCATTTGATTGTGGAATTATCAAAATATGCACTGATTATTCTGTTTTCCGTGTATACATATGAATGTTTTGCGGTATTCCGGAATATATCAGAACGAAAACAGGAAAAGAAATTCAGGCGGCAGGCAAGAATTTTGTATGCGATTCATTTTACGGCATATTTAGTTATATTTGCGGTGACAGAGGATGCATATACTTTTATTTTTTATCTGGCGCAGATAATTCTTCTTGTTGTGGTACGGAATGTGTACAAATTATGTTATCCGACGGCTTCAAGACTTTTGGTTAATAATATGTGTATGCTTATGATTATCGGGTTTATTATTCTGACCCGCCTGAATTTTGGACATGCTATCAAGCAGTTTGCGATTGCAGCGGTATCCTGTGTGATTTCCCTTGTGATTCCGGTGATGATACGGAGGATGGGATTTTTCCGGAATCTTACCTGGATTTATGCGGCAATCGGTATTGTGGGACTTGGTATTGTATGTATCGCAGGAAGCACCAGCTATGGAGCAAAGATTTCCTTTACCATAGCAGGAATTACGGTACAGCCGTCTGAATTTATTAAGATTCTTTTTGTGTTTTTTGTGGCTGCCATGTATCATAAATCAACGGAATTCCGTCAGGTGGTAATTACCACTTTGATTGCAGCACTGCATGTATTGATTCTGGTATTATCCCGGGATTTAGGTGGCGCATTGATTTTCTTTGTGGCTTATATGGCAATGCTTTATGTGGCAACGAGAAAACCACTCTATTTTGCCGGTGGACTGCTGGCGGGAAGTGTAGCGGCAGTAATTGCCTATAAATTATTTAATCATGTCAGAGTCCGTGTGGTGGCATGGAAAACACCACTAAAAGTAATTGACAAAGAGGGCTATCAGATCTGCCAGTCGCTTTTTGCAATCGGGACCGGAGGCTTTTTCGGTCTGGGGTTATATCAGGGCATGCCAAATAAAATTCCGGTAGTAGAGCAGGATTTTATTTTTGCAGCAATTTCAGAAGAACTGGGTGGAATGTTTGCTCTGTGTCTGATTCTGGTCTGTGTAAGCTGTTTCCTGATGTTTTTAAATATTGCCATGCAGTTAAAGGATTCCTTTTATAAGCTGGTGGCACTTGGACTTGGAACGATTTACGGATTTCAGGTATTCTTAACCATTGGCGGAGTAACAAAATTTATTCCATCCACCGGAGTAACCCTTCCGTTAGTCAGCTATGGAGGAAGCTCCATGTTAAGTACATTGATTATATTTGGCATTATTCAGGGATTATATATTTTGCGGGAAGACGAAGGAGTGTCACATAATGAAAAAGGAGAATATAAATCAGCAAAAAAGAAAGCAAAATCGGGATTCGAAACAGAAGTCAGGGACCTCAGTTAGTAAGAATAAAGAATTTGCAGTGATTACTTATCTTTTCCTTGCTATCTTTATCTGCCTGATGGGATATATGGTATATTTTCAGACGGTAAAAAGCGAAGATTTTATCAATAGTCCATATAATAGCAGACAGGATACTTTTGCAGACCGTGTGGTCAGAGGAAAGATTATGTCAGCAGATGGCAAAGTTTTGGCCGAGACCGTAGTGGATGCTGCCGGTAATGAAACCCGGAAATATCCTTATGGTAATATGTATGCGCATGTGGTCGGTTTTTCCACCAATGGAAAGTCCGGTATTGAATCCAATATGAATTTTAATCTTTTACGTTCCCATTCTTTTGTATTAGAACGTATGTTTAATGAGATTAAAGATGAAAAAAGCATGGGAGACAATGTGGTTACCACGTTGGATTCCGCTTTGCAGGAAACTGCATATCAGGCATTGGGTAATTATGATGGTGCAGTTGTTGTGATGGAGCCTTCCACCGGAAAAGTGCTTGCCATGGTGTCCAAACCGGATTTTGACCCGAATACTATTGCGGCAGACTGGGATTCCATTATTTCAGAAGATAATAATAACTCGGTTCTTTTAAACCGGGCAACCCAGGGATTATATCCGCCTGGCTCTACTTTTAAAATAATTACAACCTTAGAATATATCCGGGAAAATCCGGATTATGAGAATTACAGTTATAGCTGTAACGGAAGTATTACAGAGAATGATTTTACAATACACTGTTATAATAATGCCGTGCATGGAACGCAGGATTTGAAGCAATCCTTTGCAAATTCCTGTAATTCATCTTATGCCAATATCGGATTATCTTTGGACACAGATTCTCTTTCGGACCTTTGTTCAAATCTGATGTTTGATAAGACACTGCCGGGAAACTTTGAAACAAGTAAAAGTCAGTTTAAATTAACAGATGAATCCCCGGAAAGTATGAAAATGCAGACGGCAATCGGACAGGGAGAGACGCTGGTAACACCACTCCATATGTTATTGATTACCAGTGCAATTGCCAACGATGGTATTCTGATGAAACCTTATGTGGTAGACCATACGGAAAATGAAAATGGTATAGAAGTAAAGAAATATGAGCCGGCTGCAAGCAAACAGCTTCTTTCGGAAAAAGAAGCAAAGACCATGCAGGAATTTATGGCAGGTGTAGTTGCAGATGGTACTGCATCCAAGTTAAATGGGCAGAGTTATACTGCATACGGCAAGACCGGCTCCGCAGAGTTTAATAACAATAAGGGAGAAAGCCATTCCTGGTTTGTTGGATATGCACACCGGGAGGATAAGGAAGATATTGCAGTTGTTGTAATTGCAGAAGGTGCAGGTGCAGGCAGTACTGTTGCAGTTCCAGCAGCAAAACAGGTTTTTGATGTATATTACAGATAAATGAAAACAGATAGGATGACATGTTGCGTCAGGAATCATCCGGGACTTCTGAAATGGATTGTTGCATCCTTATGAAAAAAGGGGTATACTGTTTGTTAAACAAAAGGTAGTGACCACATCAGGAGGTATTGCAATGATTGAAGCAACAAGTTGTGGTGGTGTGGTAATATTTCGGGGTAAGGTGCTTGTCCTTTATAAGAATTATAAGAATAAGTACGAAGGCTGGGTGCTTCCAAAGGGAACAGTAGAACCCGGGGAAGAATTCAAAGATACCGCAGCAAGAGAGGTATTGGAGGAAACGGGCGTAGATGCATCCATAATCAAATATGTCGGGAAGAGCCAGTATAGCTTTACTGTGCCAGAAGATACGGTGGAGAAACAGGTACATTGGTATCTGATGATGGCAGACAGTTATTACAGTAAGCCACAACGTGAAGAGTTCTTTGTAGATTCCGGATATTATAAATATCATGAAGCCTATCATCTTTTAAAATTTGCCAATGAGAAGCAGATTTTGGAAAAAGCTTATAATGAATATCTGGATTTGAAAAAGTGTAATCTGTGGGGAACCCACAAATATTATTAGAGCAGCCATCTGACTGCTTTTTTAAATCAGATATGAGGTGTAGCATGCATTGGTATTCTAATTTATATCTGGGAGAAAGGCTGAAAAATCAGGAAGCAAAGGTAAAAAGCAGAGTGGAGCGGAATGTGCCACAGCCGTCGCTTTATCTTCTGACCCTTCCGTCAAATGAAGAGAATCTTCTGGATATTATACCGGCAACAGATTTATTACAAAAGGCATATCCGAAGAAAGAACTTTTTATTATCGGTCTGGAAAAAGGATATGACGCAGCATTAGAGATGTCAGCAGCAATTGTGAATGATATTTATCATAAAACAGGAACATTTGAAGTGCGTAAATTTGTACTGAAACAGCAGACTCGTAAAAATACTGAAATGGAGACATGAGGATGACAGTGCTGTTATCTATTTTGAAAATCCTGGGCATAATATTATTATGCATATTAGGTTTACTGGTTTTACTTATCATGCTTTTGCTGTTTGCTCCGGTATCTTACCGGATTCGTGGAGAGACAAGGCAGGGACAGACTACGTTAAAAGTGCATGGAGCATGGTGTCTTATGGCTTTGCGTTTTTCCTTTCTAATGGAGCAGGGAAAGCGGCTTGCAGTTTTAAAGATTTTTGGCATAAAAGCATGGAAGTATCCATCGGATGAAAAATCCAAAAAGAAATTAGAGAAAAAGAAAGTAAAGAAAAAGCAGAAAAAGAAATCCGGGGAAAAATCCCATAAGGAACCGGAAAAAGACTTAGTGCAGAAACGTCAGAAGCCGGAAGAACAAACAGCACCGGCGATTGAAAAAAAGATAGATGTAACGGGGCTGGAAGAACAGAATCCACCGGCTGAAGTGCAAGAAGAACAGACGGAAAAACAGTATGAACAGAAACACCATAAGAAGACATATAAGAAAAAGTTTGTTTTCGCATTTGGTAAAATCAGCAAGACAATACGCTCGATAGTAGAAAAGATAAAAGCAATTCCGCAGAAATTAAAAAATATCAGCAGTAAAATAAAAAAAGTGAATCAGTGGATACAGGATGAGCAGAATAGAAGTGCCGTCCGGTTTGTCATGGGTGATGTAATAGGGTTGTTAAAAAAATACGGACCAAAGCATATGAAGGCAGATGTTGCTTATGGTATGGAAGATCCGGCAGCCACAGGACAGGTTTTAGCAGTGCTCAGCGTATTACCATTTTTATATTATGATAAGGTATCTATTATGCCGGATTTCGAGGCAGAACGTTTTTATATCGAAGGCAGCTGGGATATAAAGGGACGGATACAGGTGATTCATTTATTAAAGGCAGCAATTCGAATCTGGAGAAATCCGGATGTGAAACACTTTATAAAGCAATTTTAACAGAATCAATATGAAGTAGAATCAGGAGGAATTATTATGGCAGACAGTAATAACACATTTCGCAATACGGTAGAATCTTTATTCAAAGGAATGGACAGCTTCATTACAACCAAGACGGTTGTAGGAGATGCCATTCATATCGGAGATACCATCATTCTTCCATTAGTGGATGTATCCTTTGGTGTAGGCGCAGGTGCATTTTCACAGGAGAAGAAGAACAACGGAGCAGGAGGAATGGGTGGAAAGATTACACCGAGTGCGGTTCTCGTCATTCAGAATGGCACCACCAAGCTTGTAAATATTAAGAATCAGGATGGTGTGACCAAAATTCTTGATATGGTACCAGATTTCGTAAATAAGTTTGCATCCAGGGGAAAGAAGGATGAGGCAGCAACTGCAAAATTAGATGAAGAATCCAAGAAAGCAGCAGAGTCTGAGATGAATGAAATTTTATCTGATGCAGTAAATAAGGATGAAGAATAAGAACAGTATAGAATAGTAACAGAAGAACGTACAGCGTGCTAAGTGAAAAAGAAGGGCATATACTATAATGGTATATGTCTTTTTGATTGGAGAAAAAACATGAAACGCTTGATGGGGTATTCCTTTTTCATGGTGGGATTTGGCATGTTTTTTATGTTTATTATTCCAAGTGACGTGATTGGGATTATTATTATATTGATATTGCTGTTGATAGGGTATAATCTTTTCTGCTGTAAGTAATAGGAAAGCAATTTCTTGTAAAGGGACAAAGAATGTGCCTTGGCACATTCTCGCGCCTGCGGCGGTCGCTTGCGACAACTACCTTATACGCGCAGTGTGCATCCTCGCGGAGCGTTTTTACTTTACAGGAAAGCAATTTCCTGTAAAGTAAAAAAGGACTGTCCAAAAGGACAGTCCAGATAGAAAATGCTAATTAAGCTCTTTCAACGGATCCGGATCTTAAACAGGAAGTACATACGTACATTCTTTTTGGAGTTCCGTTTACTTTACATTTTACAGATTTGATGTTTGATTTCCACATTCTATTAGATCTTCTATGAGAATGGCTCACATTGTTACCGAAATGAGCGCCTTTTCCACAAACTGCACATTTTGCCATGATAGCACCTCCTTTAAATTCTTCACTAAGCCTGTTATGACACAAGCTCACAACAAAGCTATCTTAACAGAAATACAGACAGAATGCAAGAAAAAAATTGCATTTTTTGAAAATAAAGAAAAATACTGTTTCTTTTTTCGGAAAAAGAGGTTATAATATAGTTCATGTTATGTATATACTGGCGGAAATGCGAGAAGATTAATTTTAATTGGAGGTTATAGAATGACAGGTAAAATGGAAAACGAATTAGGTAAAGTCGTAATTGATAATGAAGTAATTGCAACCTATGCCGGTTCTGTTGCAGTTGAGTGCTTTGGCATTGTGGGAATGGCTGCAGTTAATATGAAAGATGGCCTGGTTAAATTATTAAAGAGAGATTATCTGACACATGGTATAAATGTGGATGTGGATGAAAATAATAAAATTACAATTGATTTCCATGTAATTGTTGCCTATGGCGTAAGTATTGAGACAGTAGCAGACAATCTGATTCATACGGTAAAATATAAAGTGGAAGAGTTTACCGGAATGCAGATTAAGAAAGTCAACATTTTAGTTGAAGGCGTCAGAGTGATTGATTAAGGAGGAACTGTTGAAGTGGAAGTAAGTACAATAAATGCTGCGGTATTTGCTAAAATGTTTTTGGCCGGAGCAAAGAATCTCGAAGCAAAAAAAGAGTGGATTAACGAACTGAATGTTTTCCCTGTACCGGATGGAGATACAGGAACTAATATGTCTATGACAATTATGTCAGCAGCAAAGGCAGTAAGCGAGCTTGAAAATCCGACCATGAAGGAACTTGCAAAGGCAATTTCATCGGGTTCATTAAGAGGAGCAAGAGGAAACTCAGGAGTTATCCTTTCCCAGTTATTCCGTGGATTTACCAAGGTGATTGCAGAATATGATGAGCTTGATGTAGTGATTCTGACAGAAGCTATGCAGAAGGCTGTTGAGACTGCATATAAGGCAGTTATGAAACCAAAGGAAGGAACGATTCTTACTGTTGCTAAGGGGGCAGCCAACAAAGCATTAGAACTTTGTGATGATACCGATGATATTGTATTCTTTGTAGATGAAGTTATTAAAGAAGCAGACCATGTGTTAAGCAAGACACCGGATATGCTTCCTGTATTAAAACAGGCTGGCGTAGTAGATTCCGGCGGACAGGGACTGGTTCAGGTATTAAAGGGCGGTTATGATTCCCTGATTGGCAAAGAAATTGATTACAGCATTGAAGGTTCTGCAGCATCTGCAGGTGTTATGAAGATTACTGCTGAGACAGAAGCTGATATTAAGTTTGGTTATTGTACCGAATTTATCATTGTATTAAATCAGCCATTAACAGAGAAGCAGGAGCATGAATATAAAAACTTCTTAGAGTCCATTGGTGATTCTATCGTTGTTGTGGCAGATGATGAGATTGTGAAAACCCATGTACATACCAATGACCCTGGTCTTGCCATCCAGGAAGCATTGAAACATGGTTCATTAAGCAAAATTAAGATTGATAATATGCGTGAAGAGCATCAGGAAAAATTAATCAAGGATGCTGAGAAACTCGCAAAAGAGCAGAAAGAGGAAGAAACCAAAGAAGAAAAGGCAGAGGAACCAAGAAAAGAAATGGGCTTCATTTCCGTATCCATTGGTGCCGGTGTCAATGAAATCTTCAACGGACTTGGCGTGGATTATATCATCGAAGGTGGTCAGACCATGAACCCAAGTACCGAGGATATGTTAAATGCCATCGACCATGTGAATGCAGATAACATCTTTATTCTTCCGAATAATAAGAATATTGTACTGGCTGCAAATCAGGCAGCATCTTTAGTAGAAGATAAGAAGATTATTGTTATTCCAACCAAGACAATTCCACAGGGAATTACAGCACTGATTAACTTTATTCCGGATCAGTCGGCAGAGGAAAATGCAGAGCGTATGACCGAGGAATTAGAAAATGTAAAGACCGGTCAGGTAACTTATGCAGTCCGTGATACCGTAATCGATGACAAAGAGATTAAACAGGGCGATTATATGGGAATTGGCGACAAGAGCATCCTTGCTGTTGGTAAGGATATCAAGAGCACTACAGAAGATATGGTTGCTGAGATGATAGATGAAGAATCTGCGATTATCTGTATCTATTATGGTGAAGAAGTAACAGAAGAAGATGCCAATGCATTAGGTGCTGCTTTAGAAGAGAAGTATCCGGAGGTAGAAGTGGAGATTCACTTTGGCGGACAGCCAATTTACTATTATGTAATATCAGTAGAGTAACAGGAGTGTTTATGGACAGAAATGCACCCATTCAGGAATTGAATGGAGTTGGACCAAAAACTGAAAAAATATTGCAAAAACTTGGAGTATATACCGTTGGGGATATACTCCTTGCTTTTCCAAGGGATTATAAGCAGATGCCGGAGCCGGAGCATATCAGTGTGGCAGAGCCGGAGAAAGTCTATGCTTTTCATGTACGGCTGTGTTCTTCTCCGGTAACAAGAAGTACCAGAGCCATGCAGATATCTACTGCACAGTTTAGCGATGGAACAGGGAAAGTAGAGGCGGTCTGGTTTCGGATGCCCTATATCTGTAATCAGCTGAACCGGGAACCGGAAGTAATATTATATGGAAAGCTGACCTTAAAAAATAAGAAATATGTCATGGAACAGCCGGCAGTGTGGAAGCCGGATGAATACAGGAAAATGCAGATATCACTTCAGCCGGTATATCCGCTGACTAAGGGAATATCCAGCAAGCAGTTTGGTAAGCTTGTACGTACAGCACTTGACAGTGTAAAAGAAGATGGTGAATATATCCCGGAAGAAATCTTAGCCCGCCATCAGTTTATGGGATTGAGAGAGGCATTGGAAAAAGTGCATTTTCCAACAGATTTAGAAGAACTGACCGGAGCAAGAAAACGTCTTGCTTTTGACGAATTTTTCTTATTTCTGCTACAGATACAGCGGTTTAAGGAACATCATGAGCAGACGCCAAATGGATTTCCGGTAGTAAGGGATGAATTTATTGAAGTGGTGGCAGAACAGCTTCCGTTTCCACTGACAAATGCCCAGAAGAAAACACTGGAAGATCTGGAAAAAGATATATACAGTCCTTATGCCATGCAGCGGTTGATACAGGGGGATGTAGGCTCCGGTAAGACCATTCTTGCATTCCTTATTATGGCAAAATTTGCTCATGAAGGTTATCAGACTGCTATTATGGCACCAACTGAAGTTCTGGCAAGACAACATTATGACACTTTTCAGAAATGGATTGCCATGTTTGAACTGGACTTTCCTGTTATTCTTCTTACCGGTTCGTTGACCGCAAAGGAAAAACGTGAAGCATATGCGAGAATGGAAACAGAACAGAATGCCATGATAATTGGAACCCATGCATTGATACAGGAAAAGGCACTTTATCAGAAGCTGGCGCTGGTAGTAACGGATGAACAGCATCGTTTCGGGGTAAGACAGAGGGAGACGCTGGCAGATAAGAGCAGCCGGCTGCCACATGTACTGGTTATGAGTGCGACTCCGATTCCGCGGACCCTTGCAATAATTCTTTACGGAGATCTGGACATCTCGGTAGTAGATGAACTTCCGGCAGAACGTCTTCCGGTCAAAAATTGTGTCGTTGGACCGAAAATGCGGGAGAAATCCTGGAATTTTATTTTAGATGAAGTTCAAAAAGGACATCAGGCATATATCATCTGTCCTCTGGTAGAAGCCAATGAGGAATTGGAATTGCAGGATGTTACTTCATATGTAAAGAAATTAGAACAATATTATGGAGACAGAATCAGCGTAGGATTACTTCATGGAAAAATGCGCCCGGCAGAAAAGAATAAAGTAATGGAAGCCTTTGTCACTGGTGAAATCCAGGTTCTGGTTTCTACAACGGTAGTGGAAGTAGGTGTGAATGTGCCGAATGCCACTGTTATGATGATTGAGGATGCACAGCGTTTCGGGCTGGCACAGCTCCATCAGCTGCGGGGACGTGTCGGAAGAGGAAATGCACAATCCTATTGTATTCTTATGAATTCTTCCAATGGAAAGAATGCCAAAGAGAGATTGAATATTCTGGCGAGCTCTAATGATGGATTCTATATTGCCAGTGAAGATTTGAAAATGCGTGGACCAGGAGATTTCTTCGGGGTACGTCAGAGTGGTTTAATGGAATTTAAAATTGCAGATGTTTTTTCGGATGCCGATATGCTTTCTATTGCATCCGAAGAAGCAAAAGAATATGTCGAAAAGTGTAACTTAAACGATTGCGAAAAAGACATGAGACTTGAAACAACACTGAAAAATGCGTACAAAATGACAGAATACAGCACAAATATTTAGAAAGTTTCGAAAAATTAAGGAATAATTTGTGAAAAGTTTACGAAAATTAACGCAAAATCCCTCGTTTTTATTGCTAAATTGCCTAAATGTTGATACAATAAGTACAAAATTACAATTTAGTGAAGGCGGGGGATATATTTTTATGGCTAAGAAGAAAAAAGGGAAGAAAATTAGCACGAAAATGTTAAGTGCAATGCTCCCGGTACTGATTCTTGGTATGGCTGTATTAGGGGCAGTCAGTGTATTTTCCAGTAAGCAGATTATTGACGATGAGATTGGGAAGGAAATGACGCTGAGTCTGGAAAACGAGAAGACAGAGGTAGAGTCACAGATGCAGTCTGCGGCAAGCCTTGCAAAACATATGGCTGGAATTGTTGGGATTACTTATGAAAATGAGGAACTGCTGGCATATGTTAATTTCTTAAATACCATGATTTATGAGGAGGATTTTATTTATGGTGCCGGAATTTATTTTGCACCGAATAAGTATGACTCCAAACAACGTTTTGTAGGACCTTATGTATACAAGGATGGAGATACGCCGATTCTGACTTATGACAGGAGCCAGTCCTCTTATGATTATGTAAGCAGGGATTTCTACAAGATTGTTTCGGATGGCGAAACAGAACCGAAGTTTACAAAGGCATATCATGATGAGGTTTTAGACTGTGATATGGTAAACTGTTCTGCACCGATGTATAGTGCAGATGGAACTTATATGGGATGCGTAACTGTTGATATTACGCTGGATGAGATTCAGAATCTGGTCAGCCAGATGTCAGTAGGAAAAACAGGAAAAGCATTTCTGATTTCATCGGATGGAACCTATCTTTATACACAGGATTCCGGTAAAATCATGAATGAGAAAATAACGGATTCTAAAAATAGTTCTCTTGCTAAAGTAGGAACAAAAATGTTAGATTCTGATAGTGGAAAAGCCTGCTTTACAGAAGGGATTACCGGATATACGGTATATTATGAGACAATTCCGGATCTGGACTGGAAGCTTGGAATTGCGATTGAAAATTCAGAGCTGAATGCGCCGGTTATCAGCCTTGGTATTAAGCTGGCAATCATTGCGGCAGTGATTCTTATTATTATGATACTTGTGATTTTATCACAGGTAAAATCAGTTTCCAGACAGATTAATAGAGTTAAGAACTTTGCTGTACAGCTGGCAGAGGGTAACTTTAAAGTACAGTCGCTTGAGAGCAGACGCAGTGATGAACTGGGAGCAATGGGACAGTCTTTAAATGAAATGTATGGAAATAATAAGGACATGATTTCAAAAATCAGTGGTCATGCAAAACTTCTGAGTGATTCCAGCATTGAACTGAAGCGTTCGGTAGAGGAATTAAAGAAGGATTATGAGATGATAGAGTCACTGATGAATCAGGTTAATTCTGATATGACTTCCTCCAGCGCAGCGACGGAAGAAGTAAATGCTGCGGTAGAGGAAGTGAATTCCTCTGTTAATATGCTGGCTTCTGAGACAGAAAAGAGTCTGGAGCTGGCAGGAGAAATTAAGAAGCGTGCAAATGGAATTGAAGATACCAGCCGCAATGCTTATGAACTTGCCAATAAGCTTGCAGCGCAGAACAGAGCTGGTCTGGAGGAGAGTATTAAGAATGCAGATGTTGTAAAATCCATTGGCGCATTGGCAGAAGTGATTTCCGAAATCGCAGATCAGATTAACTTACTGTCCTTAAATGCTTCCATTGAGGCCGCCCGGGCAGGAGAACAGGGAAAGGGATTTGCAGTTGTTGCCGGAGAAATTGGCAATCTGGCAGGTGAGACTACAGCTGCAGTTAATAAGATTAAAGAAACAATTGGCGAAGTAGAACATGCCTTTAGCGGAATTGTGGAACAGTCACAGTCTATGTTAAACTTCGTGACAGATACGGTTGCACCGGACTACGATACTTTTGTCAATGTAGCACAGCAGTATGGAGATGATGCCCAGGCAATCGAAAAATTCTCCAATGATATTGCCCAGATGGCAGTAAACATCGAGACAATCATTCATGAAGTCAGCCAGGCAGTGTCCAGTGTGGCGGAATCTTCCCAGAATACAGTGGATAATAGTGGACAGATTATGAAGTCTGTAAATTCAGTATCTGCAGTTGTTGGAGAAGTGTCTGAAATGTCTTCCCAGCAGGAAAAGATTGCCGGAGAATTAAAAGAGGTTGTCGGAAAATTCGTATTGTAATAAGTGTTACTGCATGTGTCATGATAGAAAAATGATATAGAAAGAAAAGGGGGAACCTGAGAAAGGGGCTGTTCACCGATTCCGGTGGACAGCCTCTTCTGACATCTAAGCGTGCAATGAAAAAGATGCGTTAACGTTCAGCCATCTGCTTTTCCTGCGCCTCAATCATTTTCTTTACCATATAACCGCCTACGGAACCATTCTGACGGGAAGTTAAATCCCCATTATATCCCTCAGACAGTGGTACACCTAACTCACTTGCAACTTCGAATTTGAAACGGTTTAATGCACTTTGTGCTTCTGGAACAGAAGATTTTTTCGAACGATTAGACATAGTAAATTTCCTCCTTAGCATTTGTATATAACCGAATGGTTACAATACTATTATCTACCGATAAAAAAGGATAATACTAATAAATATTCACTTTTTTGGAATAATCTTGAAAAAGCTCTTGACACATACAAGTATAATTGTATACAATTATTCAAGAATATTTGTGAATCAAAAGGAGTGTGTTCCATGAGAGAAGTCGTTATGAATGAAAAAACTAATCTATTACAGTTGGAAGAGCATTTTTATCAGCTTGTAGATGTTGAGGAACCAAATGTATTCCGCAATCTTTTTCCATATGAGGAAATTCCGAAAATTGCATTTAATGACAGAATCGTTCCGCATAATATGCCGGAGGATATCTGGATTACTGATACAACATTCCGTGATGGTCAGCAGTCAAGAGCACCATATACTACAGAACAGATTGTAACCATCTATGATTACTTACATAAATTAGGCGGACCAAAGGGTAAAATTCGTCAGAGCGAGTTCTTCTTATATAGCAAGAAGGATCGTGATGCCGTATATAAATGCTTAGAGCGTGGTTATAAATTCCCGGAAGTCACCAGCTGGATCCGTGCCAGCAAACAGGATTTCCAGCTGGTAAAAGATTTGGGACTGCGTGAAACCGGTATTTTGGTAAGCTGCTCCGATTATCATATTTTCTATAAAATGAAAATGACCAGAAGCGAAGTTATGAATCTTTACTTAAGTGTGATTCGTGAATGCTTAGAGACTGGAATCAGTCCAAGATGTCATTTGGAGGATATTACACGTTCTGATATTTACGGATTTGTAATTCCGTTCTGCTTAGAGCTGATGAAGTTAATGAAAGAATACAATATTCCGATTAAGATTCGTGCCTGCGATACCATGGGATATGGTGTAAACTTCCCGGGAGCAGTAATTCCGCGAAGTGTACCGGGTATCATTTACGGACTTACCACACATGCAGGAGTTCCTTCTGAATTGATTGAATGGCATGGACACAACGATTTCTATAAAGCAGTCAATAACTCGACCACAGCATGGCTTTACGGTGCATCCGGCGTAAACTGTTCCTTATTTGGTATTGGTGAGAGAACCGGTAACACACCTCTGGAAGCAATGGTATTTGAATATGCGCAGTTAAAGGGTACCCTGGATGGAATGGATACCAGAGTTATCACAGAACTGGCAGAATATTATGAGAAGGAATTGAATTATAAGGTTCCAAGCCGTACACCATTTGTCGGAAGTAATTTTAACGTTACAAGAGCAGGTATCCATGCAGACGGACTTTTGAAAAATGAAGAAATTTATAACATTTTTGATACCGAAAAATTCTTAAATCGTCCGGCACTGGTATCTGTTTCCAATACATCAGGACTTGCTGGAATTGCACACTGGATTAATACCTATTACCGTCTCAGTGATGACCGTAAAGTAGATAAGAATTCGGAACTGGTAAAGACCATCAAACAGTGGGTAGACGAGCAGTATGATGAGGGACGTGTAACTGTAATTACAGATAACGAACTTGTAGTACAGATAACTGACTGTTGTAAAAAACTCGGAATTGTATTATAAATTAAGGAGGCTTTATCGTGGGCGAAGAAGGATATTCTTTAAGCGGAAGAGTATTTCATACGATTCGTGAAAATATCTTATCCGGAAAATACAAGTGCGATGAAGAATTAAAAGAAAAAACCCTGGGTGATGAACTGGGTGTCAGCCGTACTCCGGTAAGAGAAGCCTTAAGGCAGCTTGAACTGGAAGGACTCGTCAGAATCATTCCAAACCGCGGAGCATTCGTAGAGGGAATTACGAAAGAAGACGTAAAAGATATCTATGAAATCCGTGCACGGCTGGAGGGACTTTGCACAAAGTGGGCGGCAGACAGAATTACCAAGGAGCAGATAGCGGAACTGGAAGAAAACATTTTTCTGGTGGAATTTCATGCTAAGAAGGAAAATTATGCACAGATATTGGAGCTGGATAATAAGTTTCATGAGGTGCTTTATGAAGCTTCCGGAAGCAAAATGTTAAAGCATGAATTGTCTGCATTTCATCATTATGTGGAAAGAGTTCGAAAAATCACTTTGTCAATGCCGGATCGTGTGGTAAAATCAAATGATGAACATAAAAAGATTGTAGAAGCATTGAAGCAGCACAATGCAAAAGAAGCAGAACTGCTTGCGACAAGTCATATGTTAAATACTATTGAAAATATGGATAATTATGGCTGGGACAATCTGCTGAAATAGTAAATGGAGGATAGAAAGATGGACAAAATTAAAATGACTACCCCTTTGGTTGAAATGGACGGAGACGAAATGACAAGAATCCTTTGGAAAATGATTAAGGATGAACTGTTATTACCATTTATTGATTTGAACACAGAATATTATGACCTGGGTCTTGAACATCGTAATGAAACGGATGACCAGGTAACTGTAGATTCTGCAAATGCAACAAAGAAATACGGTGTTGCAGTAAAATGTGCTACCATTACACCAAATGCAGCACGTATGACGGAGTACAACTTAAAGGAAATGTGGAAGAGTCCGAATGGAACTATCCGTGCAATGTTAGATGGAACGGTATTCCGTGCACCAATCGTTGTAAAGGGAATTGAGCCATGTGTTAAGAACTGGAAGAAACCGATTACCATTGCAAGACATGCTTACGGTGATGTATACAAGGCTTCTGAAATGAAGATTCCGGGACCGGGAAAATGTGAACTGGTTTATACAGCAGAGGACGGAACGGAAACAAGAGAGCTGATTCATAACTTTACCGGAGCAGGTGTTGTCCAGGGACAGCATAACTTAAATGATTCTATCGAAAGCTTTGCAAGAAGCTGCTTTAGCTATGCACTTTCTACCAGACAGGATTTATGGTTTGCAACCAAGGATACCATTTCCAAAAAGTATGACCATACTTTCAAAGATATTTTCCAGGAAATCTTTGATGCGGAATATAAAGAAAAATTCGAAGAAGCAGGAATTACCTACTTCTATACCTTAATCGATGATGCGGTAGCCCGTGTGATGAAAGCAGAGGGCGGCTTTATCTGGGCATGTAAGAACTATGATGGAGATGTTATGAGTGATATGGTATCATCTGCATTTGGTTCCCTTGCCATGATGACTTCCGTACTGGTATCACCGGCAGGATATTATGAATATGAAGCTGCACACGGAACAGTTCAGCGTCACTATTATAAACACCTCAAGGGAGAAGAAACATCCACCAACTCCGTAGCAACTATTTTTGCATGGACCGGAGCACTTCGTAAGAGAGGTGAATTAGATGGCAACCAGGAGTTAAGCACATTTGCCGATAAACTGGAAAAAGCCTGTGTAGATACGATTGAATCCGGAAAGATGACCAAAGACCTTGCACTGATTACTACAATTGAAAATCCGGCTGTATTAAACAGTGAAGACTTTATCAAGGCAATCCGTGCTACATTAGAGAAAATGTTATAAATTTTATACTCCGGGAGGGCAGAATAGTGTGCCGTCCCGGAATTTTCAGCTATAAAAAGCCCTTGTAAAGAATGCTTTACTTATGGGGTGAAGAGAAAAAGTGAGGAGACTTCCATGATTTTAGCCTGTCAGAATATCAGTAAATCCTTTGGGACAGACACCATAATACAGAATGTTTCTTTTCATGTAGAAGATAATGAGAAAACAGCAATTGTCGGCATCAATGGTGCCGGCAAATCTACGTTATTGAAAATTATAGTGGGAGAGCTGGCACCGGACAGTGGCGAGGTAACCGTTGCAAAAGGAAAAACCATCGGTTATCTTGCCCAGTATCAGGATAAAGACAGCAACGAGACCATTTATAATGAAGTGCTTCATGCCTGCGATGCATTAATTGAAAAAGAAGAAAAGCTTCGTAAAATGGAAGAAGACATGCAGCATGTAAGCGCAGATGAATTAGAGAAATATATGGAGCAGTATAACCGTTTCAGCCATGCCTTTGAGTTAGAGGGCGGACTGACTTTTCGCAGTGAGATAAACGGTGTGTTAAAGGGACTTGGTTTTTCGGAAAATGATTTCGGAAAGAAAATGTCAGAGTTATCCGGAGGACAGAAGACCAGAGTGGCATTAGGCAGACTTCTGGTAACCAAGCCTGACATTATCATGCTCGACGAGCCGACCAACCACCTTGATATGGCATCGATTGCATGGCTTGAAAACTATCTTTTGAATTATAAAGGAGCCGTAATTATCGTAGCCCATGACCGTTATTTCTTAGACCGGATTGTTACGAAGGTAGTGGAAATATCCCGCCATACGGCAACGGTATTTCCGGGAAATTATACCGCATATGCGAGGCAGAAGGAAATACAGCGGGAAAGTCTTTTGCGACAGTATTATAACCAGCAGCGGGAAATCAAGCACCAGGAAGAAGTAATATCCAAGTTAAAATCCTTTAACCGGGAAAAGTCCATTAAGCGTGCAGAAAGCCGTGAGAAGGCATTGGATAAAATAGAACGTATTGAGAAGCCAATCGATGAAAAAACAGATATGCATATTACATTGGAGCCGGAAATTACCAGTGGAAATGATGTACTTTCGGTGAAAGGACTTTCAAAATCTTACGAGCATAAACTGTTTTCAAACATTGATTTTCAGATTAAGCGAGGGGAAAAAGTTGCTTTAATCGGAAATAACGGTACCGGGAAAACCACCATTTTAAAGATAATCAATGGAATTGTAGACGCAGATGCCGGGGAGATAAAGCTTGGAAGCAATGTGGAAATCGGATATTACGATCAGGAGCATCAGAATTTAGACCCGGATAAGACGTTATTTGATGAAATTGCAGATGCTTATCCGAATCTGAAGGCAACGAAGATTCGAAATGTGTTAGCGGCATTTTTATTTACGGATGATGATGTGTTTAAGCGGATTCGTGATATCAGTGGTGGAGAAAGAGGGCGTGTTTCACTGGCAAAACTGATGTTATCCAATGCAAACTTCCTGATATTGGACGAGCCGACCAACCACCTTGATATTATGTCAAAGGAAATTTTAGAGTCAGCCATCAATTCCTATACCGGAACGGTGCTTTATGTATCCCATGACCGTTATTTTATTAATAAAACTGCCAGTAGAATTCTTGATTTAAAGAATGAAACAATTCTAAATTATATTGGAAATTACGATTATTATCTGGAGAAAAAGGAAGTTCAGGAGTTAGCGGCGTTTGGCACAGCTACACAGGATCGTGCAGACAATTCAGCAGCAAAAGGAAATGTCATTGTTTCCGATGGAACTGGAGAAAATAATGGAACAGAGCAGATATCCAGCGGAGGAAAACAGAAGTTAAGCTGGGAAGAAATGAAGAAACAGCAGGCAGCAAAACGTAAGCTGGAAAACGAATTAAAGCGTACAGAAGATGAAATTGCTAAGAGAGAGGCAAAGTTAGAAGCATTAAATGATGAACTGTCAAAGCCGGAGGTAGCATCAAATTCCTATGAATTAAACAAAATCCATGAGGAGCAGATGCAGGAAGAGGCAGCTCTGGAAGAACTCTATGCAAAATGGGAAGAATTAAGTTTACAGAAAGATTGTTAAAGTTGTAACACATTGACATCCTTTCGGCAAGAAACTATAATTATTGTAGGGTATTGAGAGCAGGAGGAACTGGCAGAATGAGCAAAGAAATATCACAGGCAGTAATTCGTAGAATGCCAAGATATTACCGATATCTGGGGGAACTTTTAGATGAAGGGGTAGAACGTATTTCATCGAATGAACTGAGTGCAAGAATGAAAGTGACCGCATCGCAGATCAGACAGGATTTAAATAATTTTGGTGGTTTTGGACAGCAGGGATATGGTTACAATGTACAATTTCTGTATGAAGAAATCGGAAAGATTATGGGATTAAATGAACAGCATAATATTATTATTATTGGAGCTGGTAACTTAGGACAGGCACTTGCCAATTATGTGAAGTTTGAAAAACTCGGCTTCGTCATAGTAGGATTGTTTGATGTGAATCCGGAGTTATGCGGAAAATCCATTCGTGGCAATAAAATCGAAATGATTGATAAACTGGAAGAATTTGTAAAGACACATAAGGTAGATATTGCTACACTGACTATGCCGAAAGAAAAGGCAGATGCTGTGGCAAACCAGCTGGTAAGCTTGGTGTACATGCAATCTGGAATTTTGCCCATGTGGATCTGGAAGTGTTGGATGAAAATGTTGTAGTGGAAAATGTACATTTATCAGACAGCCTGATGCAGTTATCCTATAATATGACAAAGAACAAAAGGGAAAAGGAAACGCTGGAATAGAGGTGTTTTTGCATGAAAGATGACAAGGAATTTCTGGAAGCATTAGAAAGCAGAAAAGTACCAATACTTGTATTGGATCAGAAATGGCACAGGCTTTTTGCTTTAAGCGGAAAAACCAGTGAAATCAAGCAGCTGGAAGAAAAGGTAAATCAGTTGTTAGAACAGCAGGGAAAGCTTAATAATGATTTGAAAGAACTGAAAAAGACAAAGAATCGGTTGATGAAAAGCATTGTTGTCAACATGGAAGGAACTCATGAGGAAAATGAGGGGGATATTTCTTCCAGAAAATTAGATGAAGACAAGAGACTGATTGATGAAGTCAATGTCAAAATGGAAGAAATTGAGGATGAATTAATTGAACTTCCACGAAATATAAATAGTGCAAATCAGGAACTTATGTTAGAAAGCATGCGTTACTGCTATGAGAGACTAAGACAGAACAGCAAAGAAGCAGATGAAATTACGGCCTGGATTGATAAGGTAAGGGTAGAACTTAAGAAAAATATCATCAAAAAACAGAACCGTGAAATCAACAACCGGCAGATTTATTCTTATATGCATGATATTTTTGGTGTGGATATTTTAAATATATTTGATCTGCGGCAGGAAGATGAAGACCGTCTGCAGGGGAAAAAAGCGGTGGAAAATGCGGACGAAAGGAATTAATTTATGGAATATCTTGTAAATTCCCGGGAAATGAAAACATGTGATACCAATACAATCGAACATTTTAAAGTGCCATCCATGGTTCTAATGGAGCGGGCAGCACTTTCTGTGATAGAAGTAATACAGGAAAAAGAAATTTCATGTAACCACGTGCTGGTAGTGTGTGGAACCGGAAATAATGGCGGCGATGGTATGGCAATTGCAAGATTGTTATACTTATCCCACATTCCGGTTGAAGTATATCTCTATGGAAATAAAACACATTTTTCAAAGCAGGCAAAAGAACAGTATGAAATCCTGACATCATATGGTGTACCATTTATTGATGAAATGGAGGATGCAAATTCCTACAGCCTGATTATTGATGCGTTATTTGGCATAGGATTATCACGAAAATTAGATGATGAACTGGTGCACTTGATGGAACGGCTAAACCAGAGCAGTGCCCACCGGCTGGCGGTGGATATACCATCCGGTGTCTCGGCAGATAATGGAACTGTATTAGGTGGTGCATTCAAAGCAGATGATACCGTAACCTTTGCTTACTGCAAGACCGGAATGGTATTATTTCCTGGTGCAGAATACTGCGGAAATATTACGGTTAAGGATATCGGAATCGGAGAAGAAAGCTGGTTAGATAAAAGACCTGCAGCTTATGCAATCACAAAGGAAGATTTAAATTTTTTAAATAATCGTGCTGCTGATTCGAACAAGGGAACCTTTGGAAAAGTCCTTCTGGTTGCCGGAAGCGTGAATATGGCAGGTGCGGCGGTTCTTGCAGCAAAGGCAGCTTATCGCAGTGGCTGTGGTCTGGTGAGAATATATACACCGGAAGAAAACCGTATTATCTTACAGACAGCAGTGCCGGAGGCAATTCTTACTACCTATTCTGCAAAAAAGGCTGATACACAGCAACTGATAGAATGTCTGTCCTGGGCAGATGTTATTATTTTAGGACCTGGAATTGGCAAAAGTGATGTGGCACACAGTATTGTAAAGACGGTACTTAAGAATGCGGCAGTACCAATGGTAGTAGATGCCGATGCATTAAATATCATAGCAGAGCAGACCGAACAGCTTCTTCGCCCACATACAGAACTGGTATTAACGCCACATCTGGGGGAAATGTCCCGGTTAAAACAGCTTGCCGTTCCTATATCAAAGAAAATATTGAGCAGGTTGCGGAAGATTTCGCAAGGGAATATAATGTAATCTGTGTTTTGAAAGACAGCAGAACGGTAACGGCAATTCCTTATGGGAAAACATTTATTAACCGGAACGGTAACAGCGGAATGGCTACTGCGGGAAGTGGTGATGTACTGAGCGGAATTATTGGAAGTCTGATGGCGCAGGGCTTATCTGCAGAGCAGGCGGCACCGCTTGGGGTATATGTACATGCGGCGGCAGCAGATGAACGGAGCAAAACAGTTTCAATGCATGGACTGACTGCAGGCGAAATTATAAACGGATTATCCGATGTGTTGTCATAATAATAATTTGAGGTGAATGAAATGAAAAGATATAGCAGGGTATATGCCAGCGTGAATCTGGATGCGGCCATTGAGAATATGGAGGCAATGCACCGGCTTTTAAAGAAAGATACCAGCATGTTTGCGGTAATTAAAACAGATGGATACGGACATGGTGCAACGGAACTTGCCCGTGTATTAGAGCCGCTTCCGTATCTCCATGGCTTCTGTGTGGCCACAGTGGAAGAAGGCGTAATTTTAAGAAATCATGGAATTAAGAAGCCGATTCTGATTCTTGGTTTTGCATTCCCGGATGAATATGAGATTATTGTAGAACAGAAATTAGAGCCTGCCGTATTTACGTATGATATGGCAGTTGCACTTTCTGAAGCTGCAACAAAGAAAAATCAGGATGTGGCAATTCACATTGCAGTGGATACTGGAATGAGCCGGATTGGTTATCAGGTGGAAAAAGAAAATGCAGGAGAGATAGCGCAAATCAGTAAGCTGCCACATATAATAATGGAGGGGATTTTTACCCACTTTGCAAGGGCAGATGAAAAGGACAAAACGGGTGCCCATAAGCAGCTTGAACTGTTTCAGAAAATGATTGCAATGTGCAAAGAAGAAGGCGTTATTTTCCATCATGCACACTGTTCAAACAGTGCAGGAATTATTGATTTGCCGGAAGCAAATATGGACATTGTAAGAGCGGGAATTACATTATACGGACTCTGGCCATCGGATGAAGTGCAAAAAGACAGACTGCCAATGCACCCGTTAATGGAATTAAAGAGTCATGTTTCTTACGTAAAGACACTGCCGGCTGGAAGGGAAATCAGCTATGGTGGAACCTATACCACAACCAGAGAGACGAAGGTGGCAACGATTCCGGTCGGTTATGGAGACGGTTATCCGAGAACTTTATCTAACAAAGGTTCTGTACTGATTCAGGGAAAAAGAGTACCGATTCTTGGCAGAGTCTGCATGGATCAGTTTATGGTGGATGTTACTGATGTGCCGGATGTTGTCGTTGGAACAGAGGTAACACTTCTTGGCAGAGACGGCGATGAAATCATTACAGCGGAAGAAATCGGGGATTTATCCGGCAGATTCAATTATGAATTTGTCTGCTGTCTTGGCAAACGTATTCCAAGAATCTATTTCGAAAACAACAAAGAAGTAGAACAGAAAGATTATTTTCAGGATTAGAACAGTATACACTCGATAAAATTGGTAATACTTTCAGTAAAACCTATTCTATGGAGTGTATATTATGATTATCAGACGAGGAGATATCTATTATGCGGATTTAAGACCGGTAGTAGGCTCGGAACAGGGCGGAATCAGACCGGTTCTGATTATACAGAATGATGTAGGAAACCGGCACAGTCCTACGGTTATCTGTGCCGCAATCACATCACAGATGAATAAAGCGAAGCTGCCGACCCATGTGGAGCTGTCCTGTCATGAATATGACATTGTAAAAGATTCGGTTATTTTATTGGAACAGCTTCGTACCATTGACAAGACACGATTAAAAGATAAGGTGTGTCATCTGGATGGAAAAATTCTGTCGAAAATCGACAAAGCACTGAAGATTAGTCTGGAATTATATACATAACTTGACTATTTTGACCTAAAATGTTATATTTTTCAGAAATATGTATAAAAAGGAGAGTATTCAAAAATGGATGACGGAGGGAGTCCGAATACAGGATTTTTTAAAAAATTTTTCATAAACTTCCATTCAAAGATTCCGAGGATGTAACAGAGGAAGAAATTATTTCCATGGTAAATGAAGGCCATGAGCAGGGAGTCCTCGGGAAAATGAAGCGGAGATGATACATAATATCTTTGAATTTGGTGATAAAGAAGCCGGTGATATTATGACACACCGTAAAAACATTTCTGCACTGGATGGAAATGACATTTTTGAAGATGTAATCACTCTGGTGATAGACAGCCATTATTCGAGAATGCCGGTATACTCTGATACCATAGACAATATTATCGGAGTATTACATATCAAAGAGACCTTATCCTACAGCAGACAACCGGAGCTTTTAAAGAAGCCGATTAAGGAAATTGACGGGTTAATCCGCCCGGTGGATTTCATACCGGAGACACGCAACATCAATGCATTGTTTCAGGAGATGCAGTCGGCAAAAGAGCATATGGTAATTGTTGTGGATGAATATGGTCAGACAGCCGGACTGGTCACCATGGAGGATATCTTAGAGGAAATCGTCGGAAATATTTTAGATGAACATGATGAGGAAGATACCTATATAGAGAAGAAACCGGACGGAACATTTGTAATGAATGGAATGACACCGTTAGAGGAAGTAGGTGAAGCACTGAATCTTGATTTTGAAGATGAGGATTATGACACCTTAAATGGCCTTCTGATTTCGCTTATTGATAAAATTCCATCGGAGCACGAAGTCTTTGAAGTAAAATACAAAGGCTATATTTTCGAAGTACTTTCCGTGGAAGATAAGATGATAAAATATGTACATGTTGTTCCGGAAAGGTCAGAATCTGCCGAGTCTGACACTGCGACTTGTCAGCAGGATGAAAAAATGGTAGAATAATACACGAAATACGGATAGAAAAGAGGATTTATTATGTCAGGACATTCCAAGTTTGCCAATATCAAACATAAGAAAGAGAAAAATGATGCGGCAAAAGGAAAAATATTTACAATTATAGGACGTGAAATTGCAATTGCGGTAAAAGAGGGTGGAGCAGACCCTGCTAACAACAGTAAATTAAGAGACGTAATTGCAAAAGCAAAGGCGAATAATATGCCAAACGATACCATCGAGCGTGGTATTAAAAAAGCAGCCGGAGACGGTGATTCCGTAAATTATGTACAGGTTACTTATGAAGGATACGGTCCAAGCGGAACTGCAATTATTGTAGACGCATTAACCGATAACAAGAACCGTACCGCTGCAAATGTAAGGAATGCATTTACAAAGGGTCAGGGAAATATCGGAACACAGGGCTGTGTATCTTACCTTTTTGACCAGAAGGGTCAGATTATCATTGCCAAGGAAGACTGCGATATGGATGCAGACGATTTGATGATGATGGCATTGGACGCCGGAGCAGAGGATTTCTCAGAAGAGGAAGACAGCTTTGAAGTAATTACAGCACCGGATGATTTCAGTGCAGTACGTGAAGCTTTGGAAGCAGAAAATATTCCAATGGCAAGTGCTGAGGTTACCATGATTCCTCAGACTTATGTTTCTTTAACAGACGAGAAAGATATTATCAATATCCAGAGAATCCTAGATCTTCTGGATGAAGATGATGATGTACAGGAAGTATATCACAACTGGGAGGAATAAAACTGATACCTGCATTTATCAGAGACAATGATAGATAGATGCAGGTATTTTCTAATAATATATTACATATGGTATAAAGGAGAAGGAAAGATGGAAGAGAATTATCAGATTGAGACAAAATGTATTCAGTCTGGCTGGAAACCAACCAAGGGGGAACCGAGAGTATTACCGATTTACCAGAGCACTACATTTAAGTATGATACCAGTGACCAGATGGGACGGTTATTTGATTTAGAGGAAGCCGGATATTTTTATACGAGACTTCAGAATCCGACCAATGATGCAGTAGCTGCAAAGATTGCAGATTTAGAGGGCGGTATAGCAGCAATGCTGACCTCATCCGGACAGGCAGCCAACTATTTTGCAGTATTTAATATCTGTGAAGCAGGAGACCATATTGTGGCATCCAGCTCCTTATATGGTGGAACCTTTAATCTGCTGGGAACCACACTTAAGAAACAGGGAATTTCCTGTACCTTTGTGGATCCGGATGCATCGGAAGAAGAGCTTTCAGCGGCATTTTTACCAAATACCAAGGCGGTGATTGCGGAGACCTTATCTAATCCATCCCTTGTAGTACTTGATATTGAGAAGTTTGCACATGTTGCCCATGCACATGGGGTACCACTTATCGTAGATAATACATTTGCAACACCGATTAACTGCAGACCTTTTGAATGGGGAGCAGATATCGTAACTCATTCTACTACCAAGTATATGGACGGACATGCCATGGCAGTGGGTGGATGTATCGTTGACAGTGGTAATTTTGATTGGGAGAAATATAAGGATAAATATCCGGGACTGACACAGCCGGATGAATCTTATCATGGAATTGTATACACTCAGAAATTTGGTAAGCTGGCTTATATCGAAAAAGCAACAGCACAGCTTATGCGTGACCTTGGTTCCATTCCATCCCCAATGAATTCCTTCTTACTGAATGTCGGGCTGGAAACTTTACATTTAAGAGTGCCAAGACATTGTGAAAATGCCCAGAAGGTAGCAGAATATTTAAATGCAAATGATAAAGTGGCATGGGTAGATTATCCGGGCTTAAGGGATAACAAATATCATGCACTGGCAGAAAAATATATGCCAAATGGTACCTGTGGTGTTATTGCATTTGGCTTAAAGGGTGGTAGGGAAGTATCCGTATCCTTTATGGATCATCTGAAATTAGCTGCAATTGTAACACATGTAGCAGATTCCAGAACCTGTGTCCTGCATCCTGCCAGCCATACACATCGTCAGATGACAGATGAGCAGTTAATTGAAGCAGGTGTAGCACCGGATTTAATCCGGCTTTCCGTTGGAACAGAAAATGTAAAAGACATCATTGCAGACCTGGAACAGGCATTGGAGAATGTATAAGCAGAAAGGGGTAGCAAAATGAAGAAAATTCTATTTGCAGCATCAGAATGTGTACCATTTATTAAAACCGGAGGGCTTGCGGACGTGTGTGGTGCACTGCCAAAGGAATTTGACCCTCAGTATTGGGATATTCGTGTGGTAATTCCAAACTATAGTTGTATACCGGAACATTTCCGGAGCCAGTTTGAATATGTAACACATTTTTACATGGGAACAGGTTCTTATATCCCAAGCAAATATGTGGGCGTATTAAAATATGAATTAGATGGAATTACATATTACTTTATTGATAATAAAGAGTATTTTGACTGTTTTTCACCTTATGGAAATATCAGACATGATATCGAAAAATTCTGTTTCTTTGATAAGGCAGTATTATCTATGCTTCCTGTTATCGGCTTCCAGCCGGATATTATCCATTGTCATGACTGGGAAACAGGTCTCATTCCGGTATATCTGAAAAACGAGTTTCAGGGAGATATGTTCTTCTGGGGTATGAAATCTGTTATGACTATTCATAACTTAAAATTCCAGGGTGTATGGGATATTAAGACCATGCGGGGGTTAACCGGACTTCCGGCATCACTCTTCACACCGGATAAGCTGGAATATAAGAAAGATGCTAATATGTTAAAGGGTGGTCTGGTTTATGCAGACTACATTACCACAGTCAGTGATTCTTATGCCAATGAGATTCAGACAGAATATTATGGGGAAGGTTTAAATGGTCTGCTTTCCGCCCGTCATTATGATATGCAGGGAATTGTAAACGGTATCGATTATCAGGTTTACAACCCGGCAACAGATAATAAGATTTACTGTAACTATGATGCTGAGTCATTCCGTAAAAAGAAAGTCAATAACAAGCTGAAATTACAGGAAGACTTAGGACTGACCGTAGATAAGAAGAAATATATGATTGGTCTGATTTCCCGTCTGACTGACCAGAAGGGCTTAGATTTGATTAACTTCGTTATCGACCGTATCGTAGATGACTTTACACAGCTTGTAGTAATCGGAACCGGTGAAGGTCAGTATGAGAATATGTTCCGTTATTATGCATGGAAATATCCGGATCGTGTGTCTGCAAATATCTGTTACTCCGATGACCTGGCGCATAAGTTATATGCATCTGCCGATGCCTTCTTAATGCCATCCCGGTTTGAGCCATGTGGACTGACACAGCTTATTTCATTCCGCTACGGAACAGTGCCAATCGTCCGCGAGACTGGTGGATTAAAAGATACTGTTGTTCCATATAATGAATATGAGAATACCGGAGATGGATTCTCATTCAGTAATTACAATGGGGAGGAAATGCTTTCTGTCATTAATTATTCCAAACACATTTTCTTTGACAAGAAGAAACAGTGGAACCAGATTATTGACCGTGGCATGGCAAAAGACTTCTCCTGGAAGAGTTCTAAGTGCCGTTATGAGAACCTTTACAATTATTTAAAGGGCTGGCCGGTATAAAAAAGAATATCATGTAGATAATAAGACAGACAGTGTAAAACTGCCTGTCTTATTTTTTCTGCGAGTAGCGAAAAATAATCCAGACAGAAAGAAGGGAGCATCTGATATGGAGCAGAAAGAAAACAAAGTGCTGCCAAAGAAAAAAGTCCCAAATGTGGAATTGAAAAATGCAGAATTACAAAATACAGAATCAAAACTAGAAAAAACAGAAAACAAAGAACGGAAAAAAGATGAATCGAAAAAGGAACAGTTAGACGATCAGGAACTGATCAGGGAATCCGGGCAGATTTCCTTATCTGACAGCCGATGGCATCAGAAGATTCATTTATTATCGGTGATTGGTGAGATTGAAGGTCATGAATGTCTTTCTTCCAATACCAAGACAACGAAATATGAGCATGTACTGCCGAAGCTTGCAGAAATAGAAGATTCTGACCAGGTGGATGGTGTTCTTGTGCTTTTGAATACAGTAGGCGGTGATGTGGAATCCGGACTTGCCATTGCAGAAATGCTATCTTCCTTAAGTAAACCGACAGTGTCCCTTGTCTTAGGCGGAAGTCATTCCATTGGTGTGCCGCTGGCGGTTTCAACGGACTATTCTTTTATTGTGCCATCGGGAACCATGGTCATCCATCCGGTGCGTATGAGCGGGACAGTAATCGGAGCACCGCCAACTTATGATTATTTCCAGCAGATGCAGAATCGGATTATTCATTTTATAGCATCTCACAGCAGAGCGGATGAAAAAAGATTAGAGCAGCTCATGATGAATACCACTATGCTGGCAAAGGATCTGGGAACCATTCTTGTAGGAGCGGATGCAGTAAAAGAAGGACTGATTGACGAAGTGGGGGGAATCGACCAGGCACTTCATAAATTGCATGAGATTATACGAGAACAGAAAAACGAATGCCTGTAATGACAAACGCATCAAAATATGGTATACTAATGCACAGTGTTGATAATTTTATACAAGTAACTGTAGTGAGAGATACCAAGGAGGCAGCTATGTCATTATTACAGTCTGTTTTATTAGGTCTGATACAGGGATTAACCGAATTTCTGCCGGTAAGCAGTTCCGGTCATCTGGCAATATTTAAACAGTTTTTTCAAATAGAAACCGGTGGAATGTTTTTTGATATTCTGCTTCACATCGGAACACTGATTGCTGTATTTATTGTATATTATAAGGATATATTCCGCATGATTAAAGAAGCTTTGCCATTATTGGTGATTCTTTTGTAAATGTGGCAACCTTTTTTAAACGTGTGATAACAAAAGAAGATTTACCATACCGTAAAATCGTGCATAATAGTTACCGGAAATTTGTGATGCTTGTCATTGTTTCCACGATTCCAACCGGAATTATTGGAATTGCAGCGAAAGATCTGGTGTCTGCGGCAGAGCAGATTTTACTGGTTCCTGGAATCTGCCTTATTATTACGGCAGTACTTTTATTTATTGCAGACCGAATTCCGGATGGCGGCAAGACACCAAAGCAGGTAACTTATACCAATGCATTTTTAATCGGTATCAGTCAGGGAATCGCAACCATGCCGGGCTTATCGCGGTCAGGAACCACAATCACAGCATGTCTTTCTACCGGAATGACCCGCAAATTTGCGGTAAAATATTCTTTTATCATGTCTATTCCGGCAATACTTGGAGCATTGGTAGTAGAGATTAAGGATGTTGAATTTGCAGCATTACAGTCTGCAGATATTTTAAATTACATAGTTGGAACGCTGGTGGCAGCGATAGTCGGTTATATCTGCATTAAGACCATGCTGGTAGTAGTGCGCAAAAAGAAATTCACGATATTTTCCATCTACTGTCTCATAATGGGACTGGTATCAATTGGAGGATATTTCTATATGTAAACGGGAGATTGAAATGGCAACTGGAACTAGAAAAAAGACAACTCAGAAGAAAAAAACAACGGGAACAACAGCATCAAAGGCAAGAAAACAGCGGGAACAGCAGGAATCCTTCCGGAATGAAGTGATTCTTTGGATTGCACTGGCAGTCTGTATTGTTTTGCTGCTTGCCAATTTTGGAATCGGTGGAAAAATCGGAAGCGGAGTCAGTTCCTTTTTCTTTGGAATATTTGGATTAATGGCATATGTATTCCCAATCTGTTTCTTTTTAGCCGTGGTGTTCGCAGTGTCTAACCGGGAAAATAAAGTAGCAGCAGTCAAAATTGTAGCGGCGGTATTATTTGTATCCTTTTTATGCCTGTTTGTGCAGATGGTAACAGACAGCAGCAAGGAAGCAGGAGCAATATCTGCGTTCCAATATGGCTTTGACAATAAAGCCGGTGGCGGTATAATCGGTGGATTATTAGAACAGCTTCTGTGTCCGAATTTTGGTGTGCCGGGTACTTATGTCATTGATATTATCGTTTTGATAATTTCCCTGGTGCTGATTACGGAACGTTCTATTATGAAAGGCATGCAAAAAGGCGGAAAAGTCATTTACGATTCTGCCAAGGATGATGCAATCCGCCGAATGGATGCAGCAAAGGAACGCCGGGAGGAGCGGGAGAAAGAAAGAGAAAAAGAGCAGGCAAGACGACGGATGGAGAAGAAGGTAAGTGGTGTAGCATTGGATACCAAATTACCATCCCCGGATAAAAAGAAAGTCAAATCAGATGATATTAATGAAATTACTTTGAGTGATATCGAAGATATGCCGGTGGTACAGGAAGAAAATAAAGTTGAGCTTACGGCAACCAACGGCAGCCAGGGAGTGGAACCGCCGGTATGGCGGGAGCCGGTAATTCACACACTGAATGAGCCGGTGGCAACGATACACAGAGCAGAGGTAAAACCGGTAGAACCGATCATTCAGCCTGCATCTGAACCTGCGTTTGAGCCGGAACCTGTTGCAGAAAAGACAGAAAGCTATATGCAAAAAGAACCGGTGCAACCTGCAATGGACGAAGAAAAGCCAAGGAAGAATAAAAAGCAGGATAAGATGGAAATTGAAGATGAAGTAGCGGCAGTAGAAGAATCCATCGTAAAACAGGAAAGTTCCGGTGGCAGATATGTATTCCCGCCGGTAGATTTGCTGAAAAAAGGAAATACAGGTGCTTCTGGTGATACCAGGGATTATCTGAATCAGACAGCAGCAAAATTAAAAGAGACTCTAAAGAATTTTGGAATTAATATTACAATTACGGCTATCAACTGCGGACCAGCAGTAACGAGATATGAATTCCAACCGGAAATGGGTGTAAAGGTCAGCAAAATCGTAAATTTGTCCGATGATATCAAGATGAATCTTGCGGCGGCGGATATCCGGATTGAAGCACCGATTCCGGGTAAAGCAGCCATTGGTATCGAGGTGCCGAATAAAGAAAGTATTCCGGTTATGTTCCGTGATTTGGTAGAGTCAGAGGAATTTCATGCCAATAAATCACCGATTGCTTTTGCAGCCGGAAAAGATATTGCCGGAAAAGTCATGATTGCGGACATTGCAAAGATGCCGCATCTATTGATTGCAGGAGCTACCGGTTCCGGTAAATCTGTCTGTATCAATACAATTATTATGAGTATTTTGTACCGGGCAGATCCGGAGGATGTAAAGCTTATCATGATTGACCCGAAGGTGGTTGAGTTAAGTGTATACAATGGAATCCCACATCTGTTTATTCCGGTTGTTACAGATCCGAAGAAGGCGGCAGGTGCATTGCACTGGGCGGTAGCTGAAATGACAGACCGTTATCAGAAATTTGCAGAATACGGTGTCCGTGATCTGAAGGGCTATAACCAGAAAATAGAAGGAATCAAAGATATTGATGACCCGGATAAGCCAAAGAAGATGCCGCAGATTGTAATTATTGTGGACGAGCTGGCGGATTTGATGATGGTTGCACCGGGGGATGTGGAAGATGCTATCTGCCGGTTGGCGCAGCTTGCAAGAGCCGCAGGAATCCATCTTGTCATTGCAACACAGCGTCCTTCCGTAAATGTCATTACCGGACTGATTAAAGCAAATATGCCATCCCGAATCGCATTTTCTGTAACGTCCGGTGTGGATTCAAGAACCATTCTTGATATGAACGGTGCGGAAAAGCTTTTAGGAAAAGGCGATATGCTTTATTATCCGCAGGGCTTACAGAAACCGCTTCGTGTACAGGGTGCGTTTGTATCCGATAAAGAGGTATCAGATGTGGTTGAATTCTTAAAGGAACACAATGAGGGAGAAGGCTACAGTAGTGATATTGAAGAGCGGATGAACAATATTTCTGTATCCGCAAGCACTGGTGCTGATGCGGCATCTGGTGATGGAAATGACAGAGATGCTTATTTCTTGGATGCTGCAAAGCTTTTGATTGATAAAGATAAAGGTTCCATCGGAATGATTCAGCGTTATTTTAAAGTTGGTTTTAACCGGGCGGCAAGAATTATGGATCAGCTGGAAGAAGCTGGTGTAGTAGGACCGGATGAAGGGACCAAGCCGCGACAGGTGTTAATGTCTCCGGAACAGCTGGAAGCATTTATTGAAGAGGGTAATTAAGAAAGATTTATAGAATACAATCCATGAGGAGGAAATGAAGATGAAGTCAGATATTGAAATTGCACAGGAAGCAGAACTGGTACATATTAAGGAAGTGGCTGAGAAGCTCGGAATAAACGAGGATGAGCTGGAATTTTACGGAAAATACAAAGCAAAGATTTCCGATGAATTATGGGAGTCTGTAAAAGACAGGGAAGATGGCAAACTGGTTCTTGTAACAGCTATTAACCCGACACCTGCCGGCGAAGGAAAGACCACAACAAGTATCGGACTTGGTGAGGCGATGGCTTTACTTGGTAAAAAAGCGGTACTTGCACTTCGTGAGCCGTCTTTAGGACCGTGCTTTGGAATCAAAGGTGGAGCTGCAGGTGGTGGATATGCGCAGGTAGTTCCGATGGAAGATTTAAATCTGCATTTTACCGGAGATTTCCATGCAATCACATCCGCAAATAACCTGTTGGCAGCATTATTAGATAATCATATCCAGCAGGGCAACCAGCTTGGAATTGACCCACGTCAGGTAGTATGGAAACGTTGTATGGATATGAATGACCGTGCACTTAGAAATATTGTAATCGGTCTTGGAAGCAAGATGGATGGTATGGTACGTGAAGACCATTTCATCATTACAGTGGCATCTGAAATTATGGCTGTTTTATGTCTGGCGGACAATATGGAAGATTTGAAACGCCGTCTGGGCAGAATCATAGTTGCCTATTCCTTTGACGGAAATCCGATTACGGCAGATGATTTACATGCAACCGGTTCTATGGCAGCACTCCTAAAAGATGCCATCAAACCAAATCTGATTCAGACATTAGAGCACAATCCGGCCATTGTTCATGGTGGACCATTTGCAAATATTGCTCATGGATGCAACAGTGTCCGCGCTACAAAGACAGCTTTAAAATTAGGTGATATTGCAATTACAGAGGCCGGTTTTGGTGCTGACCTTGGTGCTGAGAAATTCTTTGATATCAAGTGCCGTAAGGCTGGACTTAAACCGGACGCAGTGGTACTGGTAGCAACCATCCGTGCATTAAAATACAACGGTGGGGTTCCAAAGGCAGACCTTGCAAAAGAAGATTTGGAAAGCTTAAAGAAGGGAATTGTAAACTTAGAGAAACATATCGAGAACCTTCAAAAATTTGGTGTACCGGTAGTAGTTACCTTAAACTCCTTTGTAACCGATACCAAAGAAGAAATTGCATTTGTAGAGAACTTCTGTAAGGAAAGAAACTGTGAATTCGCATTATCTGAAGTATGGGAAAAAGGTGGCGAAGGCGGAATCGAACTTGCAAAGAAAGTACTGGATACTTTAGATCATAAAGAAGCACATTTCAAACCTCTGTATGAGGATGAGATGTCTCTTATGGATAAGATTAAGACGATTGCAACTGAGATTTATGGAGCAGATGATGTAACTTACAGTAAGGCTGCATTAAAAGAATTAAAACATATTGAAGAAATGGGAATGGGCAATTTCCCTGTATGTATGGCAAAGACCCAGTATTCTCTTTCTGATGATGCATCAAAACTTGGCAGACCGACTGGCTTTACCGTAAATGTCCGTGAAGTATATGTATCTGCCGGAGCAGGCTTTGTAGTAGCTATTACCGGCTCTATTATGACCATGCCTGGACTTCCGAAAGTACCGGCTGCAAATAATATTGATGTAACCAATGATGGCGTAATTACAGGATTATTTTAGGAGGTATCATGGCATTATTAATTGATGGAAAAAGAATTTCTGCTGAAATAAAAGATGAATTAAAAGAAGAAGTAGCACAGTTAAAGGAACAGGGAATCACAGGCGCACTTGCTGTAATCCAGGTGGGAAATGACCCTGCATCCAGTGTATATGTCAGAAACAAAAAGCGTGCCTGCGAATATATTGGGATAGATTCTCTTTCTTATGAGCTTCCGGAAGAGACTTCCCAGGATGAATTACTGGCTTTAATCGATAAATTGAATAAAGAAGAACATGTAAAAGGCATTTTGGTACAGCTTCCATTGCCAGAGGACATTGATGAGGATGCGGTAATCCGTGCCATTTCTCCGAAGAAGGATGTAGATGGTTTCCATCCGGAAAATGTCGGCGCATTGATGATTGGACAGAAAGGATATATTTCCTGCACACCTGCCGGAATCATCCAGCTTCTGAAGCGTTCTGACATTGATATTGAGGGAAAACACTGTGTTATCGTTGGAAGAAGCAATATTGTTGGAAAACCGATGGCAATCTTAATGCTGCGTGAGAATGCAACTGTTACAGTAACGCATTCAAAAACCCGTAATTTAAAGGAAATCTGTAAAGAGGCAGATATTCTGATTGTTGCAATTGGGAAAAAAGAATTTATTGATGCATCCTATGTAAAAGATGGTGCAGTTGTCATTGATGTAGGAATTCATCGCGATGAGAACAATAAACTTTCCGGTGATGTAAAATTTGATGAAGTAGAGCAGCTTTGTAGTGCGATTACACCGGTTCCGGGTGGAGTCGGACCAATGACCATTGCAATGTTAATGAACAATTGTGTGGAAGCTATGAGACATGAATAGGAGAAGGCTATGAAGTGTGCAAATTGTGGAGCAGAAATAAAATTAGGCTGTGTATACTGTTCTGTATGTGGAAAAGAAGCGCAGATTGTTCCGGATTATAATGTAGAAGAGGATATTTTAAAGGAATTATTAGAAGAAGACGATAAGCCGGATAAGAATGTCTCTTCCAATGAAAAGAAGAAAAAATCTTTGAAAAACAGCCAGAAGAAAAAGAAACAGAAAAGACTTCTGATTACAGTATCAGTTCTGATTACTATTGCAATCATTGGTGTGGTTATTGTTCTGCTGGTGCAGAACAGCCATAAGAAATCTTTTGATTATCAGTATCAGAAGGGAATCAGTTACACGGAAGAGAAAAATTATACCAAGGCATTGACCTATTTTGAACAGGCAGAAAAATTGCAGCCGGATAATGTGGATGTATTACTCCGGATGGCTGATTTGTACCGAATCCGAAAAGATGAAACATCAGAAGAAGCGTATTTGTTACAGATACTTACCCTTGATAAGAACAATGAAGAAGCGTATCAGATGCTGATTGCCTTATATGATAAGCAAAAGGAATATGATAAACTACAGGATTTATATGAACAATCAGACTCTGATAAAATAAAAGCTCTGTTTGATAATTATGAAGTAAAGGCTCCGGAGTTTTCGGAAGAAGCCGGGGAATACAATGATACGATTGAAATTGAACTGATGGCAGACTCAGACTGTACCATTTATTATACGTTAAATGGTGATTCTCCGATTGAAAAGGGAATGGAATATACAGAACCGATTTCTTTAGAGGATGAGAAAGAATATACCATCAAAGCAGTAGCAAAGGACGCAAGAGGCTTTTATAGTGAGATTGCAGAAGCAGATTATGAAATTACTTTTGAAGCTCCGGATTCTGCTAATGTGACACCTGCTGCCGGAACATATTATGATGCACAGAGCATCAGTATACAGGTTCCCGCCGGTTCCACCGCTTACTATACCTGGGATGGTTCAACACCAACACAGGATTCTGATGTATACAGTGAACCACTTGAAATGCCACAGGGCAATAATGTGTTGTCTGTTCTTGTGGTAGATGACCATGGACTGGCAAGCCCGGTGGTAAGATATAATTACATTTATCTGCCGGAATAAGCTATGGCAGATGAACAAAGGCAGATAAGAATGTTTCTTATCTGCCTTTGTTCCGGGGATTTTAAAAATTAGTCTTCTTTTACAAATTCAATGACACCCTTGTCAAGTCTGGATACTCTTGCTAAAGAATAAACATCGATGCCCTGTTCCTCTAATTTTTCACGACCAGGCTGGAATGCTTTTTCGATTAAGACGCTGACACCTGCGATGGTGGCATGTGCTTTACGGATTAGGCGGATAGCACCGGTAGCAGCTTCGCCGTTGGCAAGGAAATCATCCACGATAAGAATGTGGTCATTTTCGCTGATGTATTTTGCAGAAATGGTTAATTCATAGCTGGTTCCTTTGGTGTAAGAAGTTACAACAGTCTGATATAAATCATGATTTAAAATTTTAGAAGGCTGTTTCTTTAAAATAACAAGTGGAACGCCTAATGCTTCTGCAGCCATAAGAGCCGGAGCAATACCGGAGCTTTCGATGGTAGCAATACGTGTGATACCTTTTCCTTTATAATGTTCTGCAATATCTTTGCCCATTTTCTTCATTAATTCAGGATCCACCTGATGATTAATAAAGCTGTCAACCTTTAAAATGTTTTCGCTTTCTGCGATTCCTTCTGCAAGAATTTTGTCTTCTAATAATTTCATTTTGTTACTCCTTTGATTGTATTATATTTAAGCAGAAATCTGCTGTTTATTCATTGTTGTCTGAATAGTAAGCGGCATAAATCTTTTCTAAGATATGTTCTTCATAATCCTCCGGCAGACCGGCAAATTTAGCATGAAGAAGTGCGGCAATTTTGTCGGAACGGATAAAGTAACGCTGCTCCATGGAAGGCTCGCTGTCAGCACCACTGACATGGTCGATTTCTTCCGCAGTATAGTTTGAAGAGAACCATTCCATAATTTCGCTGGTGCGTCTGCTTTCCATATCTGCATCCGCAGACATCTGGTTGATTTTACGGAAATGTGTAATTCCGATTCCAAGAAAAATAACAAACAGAACAGACATTACAACAATCATAATAACACGCATATAATCAGCCATTGGTAATTTGATGATGTCCAGAGCAAAAAGAATGACAAAAATCAGACCGGCAATTCCAACTCCAAGGAATGTATAAGCGGTAGAACGATTATCTTCCAGCTGGGCATCTTTCTCCTTGTATACCATGTTATGTACCTGACCTTTCGTTATAATAATACTATTATAAGTGATTTTATCCGACGATACAATAACCTTGTCTGTATTTCTGAAATAAGGTATACTGCAAGTATGAAGATAACAATATTATGCGTAGGAAAAATCAAAGAAAAATATTTCAGGGATGCCATTGCCGAGTACGAAAAAAGACTGGGCAGATACTGTAAGCTTGAAATTGTGGAAGTGGCAGATGAGAAAACACCGGATGGAGCATCCGAGGCAGAGGAACAGCAGATTCGTCATAAAGAGGGGGAACGTCTTTTAAAATATTTAGAGGGAAAGAACTGCTACGTCATTGCCCTTGCAATCAACGGAAAAATGCTGGATTCTGTTGCTTTATCGGAAAAAGTCAGTGACTTGATGGTAAAGGGCAACAGCCATATCGTTCTTGTGATCGGAGGCTCCCTTGGAATTGCGGATGAAGTATTAAAACATGCAGATGAAAAAATAAGCTTTTCGAAGATGACATTTCCGCACCAGCTGATGCGTGTTATTTTATTGGAGCAGTTATACCGGAGCTATCGGATTATCAATCATGAACCGTATCACAAATAAGCAACCGTATCATAAATAGAAGAAACGGATAAAAGGAGGAGATTTTATGAGGATGTACGACCTCATTTTAAAGAAAAAGGAAGGAGCTGCTTTAAGCAAAGAAGAAATCCAGTGGATGATAAATGCATTTACAACCGGTGAAATTCCGGATTATCAGATGTCAGCCATGCTGATGGCAATCTGTTTTCAGGGAATGAATCACGATGAGACACTGGCATTAACACTTGCTATGCGGGATAGCGGAGATGTGCTTGATTTATCCGGTATTAAAGGCGTAAAGGTGGATAAACACAGCACCGGTGGTGTAGGAGATAAGACCTCTCTGATTCTGACACCAATTATTGCTGCACTTGGTGTTCCGGTAGCAAAAATGTCCGGAAGAGGATTGGGTCATACCGGCGGAACCATTGATAAGTTAGAATGCTTTGAAGGATTCAGCACATCCATATCAGAAGGAGCCTTTTTAAAGCAGGTATCAGAGGTTGGCGTTGCAATTGCGGGACAGACTGCTAATCTTGCACCAGCAGATAAGAAGCTGTATGCACTCCGGGATGTCACTGCTACGGTAGCGGAGAAATCCTTAATTGCCAGCAGCATTATGAGTAAGAAATTAGCCAGCGGATCGGATGCTATTGTCCTTGACGTAAAGACCGGAAACGGTGCATTCATGCAGACTGTGGAAAAGGCAGAGGAACTTGCCCGGATTATGGTGGCCATCGGAAATGGTGCTGGAAAGAAAACTTATGCGGTTATTACAGATATGTCACAGCCCCTTGGCAATACAGTAGGCAATATTGTGGAAGTGCAGGAAGCCATTGAAGCATTGAATGGAAAAGGGCCAAAGGATCTGATGGATGTTGTCTATGCATTAGGGTATCTTATGTTAAAGGCTGCCGGTGTAGCAGAAGATGAAAACGAAGCAAGAACAATGATGGAGAAAGTCATTGCAAGCGGAAAAGCACTGGATAAATTTGCAGACTTTGTAGAAGCACAGGGTGGCAGAAAGGAACAGGTTTATCATCCGCAGTTATTGGCAAAAGCAGCAATTACAGAAACCATCACCGCACCGGAAGATGGATATGTAGAAGCTTTAAATGCTATGGCAATTGGAACTGCCTGCATGAGCCTTGGCGGCGGCAGAGAGACAAAGGAGAGTCAGATTGATTTAACTGCCGGTATCCGCCTTAAGAAAAAAATAGGAGACAGCGTAAAAAAAGGAGAATGTCTGGCCGAATTATATGGTAATGATGCAGCAAAATGCAACGATGCAAAGGAACTGGTTCAAAATGCATTTCTTTTCAGTAAAGAGCCACTGGATGCACCGGAAACAGTTTTAAAATATATTACCGCATAGAAAAGAAAAAAACTCATATAGTTATATATGAGGAAAAACAATAAGAAAGAGTTAAAAAAAGATTTTAAAAATCATATGGTGGAATCCTTAGAACTGCCGAAAGACTTAGTCTACCGGGCAGCAATTGTAACCGTTATGGGTAACAGGGAACTGCTGTTGGAAAATTATAAGGGAATCTTAGAATACGAGAAAGAATATATCAGGATTCAGGCGAAAAGCTGCCGGATTCTTGTTCGTGGGAAAAATCTCAACATTTCCTATTATACGAATGAAGAGATGAAAATAACAGGAATCATCCAAAGTATTGAGTATGAATAGAGGTTTTCGATGACAACACTTTCCCTGTTTAAATATATAGGCGGTTACCTTGAGGTAATCTTAAGTGGTTATGCCCCGGAACGATTTTTAAATCTGTGTGGCAATCACAATATTTTAATCTGGAATCTTCGAAAAGAGGAAGATGTTTATCGCTTTTTTATCAGCATTCGTGCATTTTGGAGTATCCGTCCGTTCGTAAGCAAGACCGGATGCAGGATTCGGATTCTGCGCAAAATAGGATTTCCGTTCTGGATGAACCGTTACCGGAAACGAAAATGCCTCCTGATGGGAGTAATTCTTGCAGCTGGTCTGGTGTGGTTTTTATCACGATTTCTCTGGAATGTGGAGGTAGATGGTAATTCATCTGTTACGACAGAAACCGTTTTAACATTTCTTGATGAGGAGGATTGTGGTTACGGAGACCGGATTCGTACAATTGACTGCGAACAGTTAGAACGGGATCTGCGGGCACAGTTTCCGGAAATCATCTGGGCATCGGTACAGATTTACGGAACGAAAATGACGGTATTAATCAAGGAAAATCTGGTACAGCAGGAAGCAATGGAAGAATTGCCGTATGAAGCTTCAGACCTGATAGCAGAAGAGGATGCGACAGTGGAATCCATTGTTACAAGAAATGGAACCCCACTAGTAAAGAACGGCGATGCAGTAAAGGCAGGAGATATATTAGTAAGTGGCAGGATTGATTTGACCAATGACAGCGGGGAACAGTATGCCTATGAATATTGCAATGCGGATGCGGATATATATCTACTGACGGAATATCCATACCATGATAAATTTTCCCTTGTCCATGAAGAAAAAAGAATGACCGGTGCAGAAAAGAAACGGTATTCCATTGATTTCTTTGGAAAAGTAATAACACTTCCGGCATTAAGCGGTGAATTTGAATGTGCAGACAAAACAACAGATTATAAACAGCTTTGCCTCCACGGGGACTTTTATCTGCCACTTGGAATCTATTATAGTACTTTAAAAGAGTATCGGACAGAACAGGCAATTTATACGAAAGAGCAGGCAGAAGCGGTTGCTACAGAAAATTTTAATATTTATTTGTCACATTTAGCAGAAAAAAATATTCAAATTTTAGAAAAAAATGTTATTATAGATATGGACGATAAAAACTGTATCATGGAAGGAATCATCAAAGTGCGCACAAAAGCTGCTTTAAGGCACGAAACGGAACAGCTTACAGCACCTGATACAGAAGACACAGAGGAAGGGCTAGTATTAAATGAGCTTGAATGAAACAAGAATTGATATACCGGCAGAGCATGTTTCCAATATTTTCGGACAATTTGACCATAATATAAAATTGATTGAACGGACCTTAAATGTTACGGTAGTGCCCCGCAATGAAGGAATCAAAGTCATTGGAGATACCGCAAATGTAGAGGGTGCATGCAAGGTGTTTGCAGAACTTTTACAACTGGCAGAGAGAGGAAACATGATTGATGAGCAGAAGGTTGCATATACACTTTCTCTTTTGGGAGAACATAAGGAAGGCTCGTTGGTAGAAATCGATAAGGACTGCATCTGCCATACGATAAACGGCAAACCGGTGAAACCAAAGACTTTAGGTCAGAAGGCTTATGTGGATGCCATCCGTAAGCAGATGATTGTATTTGGAATCGGGCCTGCCGGAACCGGAAAGACTTATCTTGCCATGGCAATGGCAATTACTGCATTTAAGAATGAAGAAGTAAATCGTATTATTTTAACCCGTCCTGCAATTGAAGCCGGTGAGAAATTAGGATTTCTTCCGGGAGATTTACAGAGCAAGGTAGATCCGTATCTTCGCCCGCTGTATGATGCACTGTATCAGATTATGGGAGCAGAAAGCTTTCAGCGGAATATGGAAAAGGGGCTTATTGAGGTCGCACCATTGGCTTATATGAGAGGCCGTACCTTAGATAATGCATTTATTATCTTGGATGAGGCACAGAATACTACACCGGCACAGATGAAGATGTTTTTAACACGTATTGGATTTGGTTCCAAGGTTGTGGTGACCGGAGATGCTACCCAGAAGGATCTGGCTCCTGGAACGAAGTCGGGACTGGATGTGGCATTACGTGTACTTCGCAATGTAGATGAGATATCCGTCTGTAAATTGACCAGCGCTGACGTAGTAAGACATCCTTTGGTACAGAAGATTGTAAAAGCCTATGACGATTATGAATCAAAAGCAAATAAAAGAACGAAAAGAGTAACGAAAAATGAAGGAAGATAGATTTTCACCCAAAAGAATGATTCGTATGCTGGGAATCCTTATTTCCGTTGCGATTTATTCTGTTTTTCTGGCAATAATCTGCAAGTTTACCATAGACCGTGTACTGGTGCTTGTTTTTATAAATGCTTTATATCTGCCATTGCTGATTGCAGTGATTGAAATGGAACGTATCAGAGGGCATCTGAACCGGAATGAAAAAAGTGATTTTCATCAGCTGTTTCTTTGCTTTCTTGCAGCAGCAGCCTGTTATGTGGGTTTCTTTTTATGCCGGCATATATGGCACCGGTCATGATTCCGGTCATGATTCTTTCCTGTGGCGGAAATGAGCTGATTGGTATTTTAGGTGGAATTTATTTTAATACACTGCTTTGCATGTGTTCCAGCGGCAGTTTTTATGAATATGCGGCATATACTATGCTGACGGTACTTTCCGGAATTCTGCTTATGGTAATCAGCCAGAAAAAATATAAAATTTATGGATGCATCATGACTGTTGCATTGTCGTTTGCTGTTCCGAGTATCTTCTATTACATCAGCAGCTTTGAAATCAATTATCATCAGTACTTATCCGCAGGATGCAGCATGATACTGACTGCAGTTTTTTCGTACTTTTTTGCAGACAGGCTGTATTATTATGCGAAGCATGAAAAAGAACGTACTTTAGCTGAAATTATTGCAGAAAATTTTCCACTGGTACAGGAGATTAAAAACTATTCGGAAATTGATTATGCACATGCCCGTAAAGTTTCGAGTGTGGCAGAAGAATGTGCAAAGGAGCTTGGGGCAGATGATAAAACGGTAGCTGCGGCAGGATTTTACTACCGGATTGGCAAGCTGGAGGGAGAACCGTTTGTAGAAAATGGAGTTCGTCTTGCTGAGATTAACTGTTTCCCGAAAAACGTGGTTAAGATTCTAAGCGAATACAATGGTGAATTAAATGCTATTAGTTCTATAGAGTCCGCAATCGTACATATTGTGGACAGTATTGTTACCAAATTTGAACTTTTGGACAAGGAAACCGTGAAGAACAGCTGGAATCATGATATTATTATTTATCAGACATTAAACGAAAAATCGGCTGCCGGATTATATGATGAAGCGAATCTTGGCATGAACCAGTTTATTAAAATCAGAGAGTTTTTAACGAAAGGAGCGGATTTATTTTGAGCCTTGCGATAGAAAAAGAAGCGGAGGTTACCTTCGATTTTGATTATGAAACACTTGCAAAAGATGTAATATCGTTTACAATGGAACATGAGCATTTTCCTTTTGAAGCAGAAATCAGTCTTACACTGACAGATAACGAAGGTATCTGGAAGGTTAATAAAGAGTTCCGGGAGATAGACCGCCCGACGGACGTTTTATCCTTTCCAATGTTAGAATATGATGTACCGGGAGATTTTTCCCAGATAGAGAATCAGACGGAGGATTGCTTTAATCCGGATACAGGGGAAATTCTGCTGGGGGATATTATTATTTCTGTGGACAAGGTCAGGGAACAGGCAGAGGAATATGGCCACAGTATGCAAAGAGAATTTGCATTTCTGATTGTACATAGTATGTTGCATCTGTTTGGTTACGACCACATGGAAGAGCAGGAAGCTGCAGTGATGGAAGGAAAGCAGCGCGAGATTTTAGAATGCTTAAATATTTTAAGATAAAAATGGAGGAACATCATGAAAAAGAGATTAAGTATTGTTTTATGCATGACACTGATGGCAACCAGTCTTTTAGCTGGATGTAAGAAAAAAGAGGAAGCTCCGGAACCAACAGAAGCCGTTTCTGAAGCAGAACCTGAAAGCGAAACTGAAACCGGCAAAGATGGTATGGCAAGAAGTTACCTGACCGGTGAATGGATTGATAAAGATTTAGCAAAGAAGAAACCGGTTGCAATCATGATTGGAAATACCAATGATGCATTGCCACAGTATGGGCTGTCACAGGCAGACGTACTTTACGAAGCTCCTGCTGAAGGCGGAATTACCCGTCTGATGCCAATTTTCCAGGATTATTCCGGATTAGACAAGATTGGTTCGGTAAGAAGCTGCCGTCACTACTACGCATATTATGCAATGGAATTTGATGCAATTTATATTCATTACGGACAGGCAATTTACGCAACTGAGCTGTTAGAGAGTGGCAAAGTTGAGGACTTAAACGGTTTAGAGGGTGCCATTGATTCTGCTACTTTCTATCGTGACAAGTCAAGAAAGGCTCCACACAATGCATTTGTAAGCACAGATGGTATTGATGCCGGAATTGAATTAAAAGGTTATGATACCGAGCTGCCTTCCGATTATGAAGGACATTATCAGTTTAATGAAGATGATGAAAAAGAAATTGAACTTACAGACGGAGCAGATGCAGCAGTGGTTCAGCCGGGATATTATGTAAACAATCCTTGGTTTGTATATAACAGTGAAGATGGTTTATACTATCGTTTCCAGTATAAAAAAGAGCATATGGATGAAAATACAGGCACACAGCTTGCTTTTAAGAACATTCTGCTTCAGTACTGCGATTATACCAAGTTAGATGATGCACACGGTTATCTGGATGTTGAGAGCACCGGTGAAGGAACCGGAAAATATATTACTAACGGTAAAGTAATAGATGTGACATGGAAGAAAGCAAGCGAAAACGAGCCAACCAGATACTATGACGCTTCCGGAAATGAAATCACATTAAACCAGGGTAAAACCATGGTATGTGTATTGTTAAATGATATGGAGAAGAAATTAAATATCTATGCAACAGAAGATGAGTTTACACCACCTTCCGCAAAATAATTATTTCGAAAATTACTTGAGGTAAATTTATGAGTTCAGGAAAAAAGAGTGACTCCAACTTTTTAGTACAGGGTTCCATTCTTGCAATTGCCTCTATAGTCAGCAGGATAATCGGTCTGCTCTATCGTATCCCGATGACCAATATCATTGGAGATACCGGTAACAGTTATTACAGTGCAGCCTTTGAAATTTATAATATCCTGCTGATTATTTCTGCATACAGCCTGCCATTGGCGGTATCCAAGCTGGTATCTGCCCGTGTCTCGAAGGGGCAAAGAAAAAATGCATATCGAATTGTAAAAGGTGCCCTGCTTTTAGCAACTGGTACCGGACTTACTGCAAGTTTGATTCTTTTCTTTGGTGCGTCATTTTTCACAAACATGCTGAATACGCCCCTTAGTATTTTTGCGTTGAAGGTTCTGGCACCGACGATATTGGTAGTTGCTGTATTAGGAGTCTTACGTGGATTTTTCCAGGGACTTGGTACCATGATGCCGAGTGCCATTTCACAGATTATCGAACAGATTGTCAATGCGATTGTCAGTATTGCAGCTGCCTATATCCTCTATGGATATGGGGCAAGAATCGGAGCAGTGCTTGGAAATAAGGAAAAGTATGGCTCTGCTTACGGTGCTGCAGGTGGAACACTGGGTACCAATATGGGAGCAGTGTTTGCACTTTTATTCCTTGGAATGTTGTTTCTGGCATACAAACGTATTTTTAAACGACAGATGCGCCGGGATACCAGCAGCAAAACAGAATCCTATCAGAATGTCTTTCGTGTACTGATTATGACCATTGTTCCGGTACTTTTAAGTACCACAATTTATAATATCAGTGCAATTTTAGATCAGGGTATCTATAAGAACGTAGCGGAACTACAGGGCTATAAGCCGGATGACATTGATGTCTGGTGGGGAATCTTTTCTGGAAAATATAAGACCATTATCAATATTCCGATTTCCATTGCTTCTGCGATGGCGGCTTCCTGCGTACCAAATCTTACCGGTGCGTATGCAAGAAAGGACAGAGAGTCCGTACGAAGCCAGATTAATATTGCAATCCGCTTTATTATGGTAATTGCATTCCCTTGTACCATTGGAATTGCAGTGCTGTCAGGACCGATATTAAAGCTGCTTCATCTTTATGGCATTACAGGAACTACCGCAGCAACCATGTTGACAACGGGAGCTATTGCAATTTTGTTCTATTCTCTTTCCACATTATCTAATGGATTGTTACAGGGAATTAACAGGATGAGAGAGCCTGTTAAAAATGCGGCTATCGCATTGGGACTGCATCTGATTGCACTATTAGTGATGATGTTTGGTTTACATCTTGGTATTTATGCAGTGGTATATTCCAATGCTTTATTTGCATTCTTTATGTGCCTCTTTAACGCAATGTCTTTACGGAAATACAGTGGTTATCGTCAGGAAGTTGTGAAAACTTTCTTAATCCCGGTGGCAGCTTCTGCCATTATGGGTGTCGTAGTCTTTGGCGTTTACAAAGGTATTTTTGCTGTTATTAAGGTAAATGCCATTGCAGCTATACTTGCGATTGTAATCGGAGCTGTTGTATATGGTGCAATGCTTTTATTATTAAAAGGCTTAAGTGAGGAAGAATTAAAGAAATTCCCGAAGGGATACCTTTTCGTCCGTATTGCCAAGAAATTACATTTATTATAAAAATGCAATAAAAGGGCAAAACATAGAATTCTTGAAAAAATTGTATAAAAAGAAAAAACCTGCGCATACTGTTTGTGGTGATGAATATGAAAAACACAAAACGTATGCGCACTTTTTTCCTTGGAGCACTGGTATTATCTATCTCTGCATGGATTGGTGGAAGACAGTATTATCTGAAACTGAATGAAAAAGAACAGGAAAAAATAATAAAGATTCAGGAAGCTGAGACAGAGCAATTCGAGGATAGCGTGGAAAGTGCAAACATTCAGAATAAAAAAGCATTTGTTATCCGGGAAGAGGACGGGTACCTGAATGTCTATTTCGGCGAAGAGGATGCCTTATACATGTATACTGGAATTGCGTATCAGGGACTGCCGGAAGAATTGAAAAAAGAAATCAGCAATGGAAAAACCTTTGATACACTGGAAGATTTATACCGTTTCTTAGAAAGCTATTCCAGTTAAAAAGTTGATTGTTTCAGACTGTTATGATACAATCTAAAAGGCTGAATAGGTCTGATTGCATAGCAGTCCAAAAGAAATAGAGAGAAGAGTAAATAACTGGCATGAGTAAGCATACAGAACGCATAGGTGTCGTTGTAGTCGGTGGAGGTGCTGCCGGATTGGTGGCAGCCATTATGGCGGCACGAAACGGTGCAAAAGTTCTTATTTTAGAGCACAACGAAGTACCTGGTAAGAAGATTTTAGCAACCGGAAACGGTAAATGTAATTATACAAATAAAGTGCAGGGTGTGGACAAATATTACGGACAGAACCCTGCTTTTGTTGCACCTGTATTTGAGCAGTTTGGACTGGAAGAGACACTGCAGTTCTTTAAAGAACTTGGCATATATCCAAAGGAGCGTAACGGCGGATATTATCCTCAGAGCGAGCAGGCAACTGCAATCAGGGATGTGTTGCTGATGGAATTAAAGAAACAGAACGTTGGAGTGGTCTGTGGCTGTGGCATAAGAGGCATAGAAAAGACCGCAAAGGGCTTCACTTTTCGTACCAAGGGCGGTGATTTTTATGCAACAAAATGCATAATGGCAACCGGTGGTAAGACCTTAAAGAAAAGTGGCAGTGACGGAAGCGGTTTCCTATATCTTGAAAGTCTGGGACATCATATCATAGATTTAGTACCGGGGCTTATCGGATTGAAGGGAAAACAGTCATTTTTTGCTGATATTGCAGGAATTCGTGCAGATGTAAAGGTCGATTTATACATAGAAAGCACGCATGTATGCAGCGAACAGGGAGAATTGCAGCTTACGAATTATGGAATATCCGGCATTCCGGTATTTCAGCTTTCAAGAGTTGCCGCAAGAGCGTTATCAGAACAGAAAGAAGTCTATGCGACACTTAATTTTGTGCCATTCTGGGAGAAAGAACAGTGCTTAACCTATTTCAAGGAAAGATTTAAGAAAGCAGATGAAAAGCACATCGGGGAAGCCTTAATCGGCTTTTTCCCGGAAAAATTAATTCCGGTATTATTAGAAGAGTCACATATAAAAGCTGCAAAATATGCGAACCGGCTGCAGACAGAAGAATTAGAGAGATTTATAGATACAGTGCAGGGACTCCGGGTGGATATTACTGACTGGAATACCTTTGATACAGCACAGGTGACTGCCGGTGGCGTAGACACTGATGAAATAGATGCAGAAACCATGGAGTCAAAGCTTTGTCCGGGACTTTATTTTGCCGGAGAAATGGTGGATATTGACGGAATCTGCGGTGGTTATAATTTGCAATGGGCATGGAGCAGCGGCGCAGTAGCCGGGATACATGTGGCAAGGGAGTTATCATGATACGAGTAAATCAGTTAAAGCTTCCGATTGAACATTCGGAAGAGATGTTAAGAAGACAGATTATCAAAACACTTCATCTAAAAAATGAAAAGGATCTGATCCGTTATCAGATTCGAAAGCAATCCATTGATGCAAGAAGAAAAAATGAACTTTCCTTTGTATACACAGTGGATGTGGAATTGAAGCAGGAAGGTATGATTTTACATAAGAATAAAAATTCCAATATCAGTAAAGCAAAGGATATACATTATCATTTCCCGGATTCCGGAGAGAAACAGCTGTCCCACAGACCAGTTATTGTAGGAAGCGGTCCAGCAGGAATGTTCTGTGCCTATGAACTGGCAAAGCATGGCTATTGTCCAATTATTTTGGAGCGTGGAAGCAGTGTGGAAGAGAGGACTGCTGAAGTAGAACGGTTCTGGAAGGACGGCATCTTAAATCCAAAGACGAATGTACAGTTTGGCGAAGGCGGAGCAGGTACTTTTTCCGATGGGAAATTAAATACGCTGGTAAAAGATGTGGCAGGAAGAAACCGGGAAGTGTTAGAAATCTTTGTGAAAATGGGCGCTCCGGAAGAAATTTTATATATAAATAAGCCTCATATCGGAACTGATATTTTAAAAACAGTCGTAAAAAACATCCGGCTGGAAATTGAAAGAATGGGTGGAACTTACTGCTTTTTCAGCCAGCTTACAGACATTACGCTGAATGGGAAGAAAGATAAAGTAGAAGCCATCCGGATTAACAGAGAAAAGGAAGTAGCAACAGACGTTCTGGTGCTGGCAATCGGACATTCCGCCAGAGATACTTTCCCAATGTTACAGGAAGCGGGACTTATGATGGAAGCCAAAGCATTTGCGGTGGGATTTCGTGTAGAGCATCCGCAGGCGATGATTGATGCATGCCAGTATAACGGACATAAAAATGCCCTGCTGCCTGCTGCATCCTATAAGCTGACCGCAAATCTTGAGAATCACCGCGGGGTATATTCTTTCTGTATGTGTCCGGGTGGTTATGTCGTAAATGCTTCTTCGGAGGAAGGTATGCTGGCAGTCAATGGCATGAGCTATCATGCAAGAGCCGGGCAGAATGCCAACAGTGCCATTATCATATCGGTTCGACCGGATGATTTTGAAGGGGATGGACCGTTAGCTGGAATTGAGTTTCAGCGGAAATTGGAAAAAAATGCCTATCGCATTGGAAACGGAGCAATTCCGCAGCAGCTTTACGGAGATTTTAAAGAGAATCGCATATCTACAGGATATGGGGCTTTTGAAAGTACCACAAAGGGTGCACATACATTTGCAAATCTCAGGGAAATTTTTCCAAAAGAATTAGCAGCATCTTTTCAGGCAGGAATGGAGCTCTTTCCGAAATACATTCCGGACTATAACAGGGCGGATGCCATTTTATCCGGTGTGGAGAGCCGAACTTCCTCTCCGGTGCGGATTACAAGGGATGAATCCTTTGAAAGTAATATTGCAGGCATTTACCCTTGCGGAGAAGGTGCCGGTTATGCCGGCGGTATTATGTCAGCAGCCATGGACGGATTGAAAGTAGCGGAAGCAATTGCAGGAAAATATGCAAGACTTAAAATAGATTAAAACAACAGGTGTTTTGAAACAGAAAAGGAGATACAGAACATTGACGGAATATACACCAATGATGCAGCATTATTTAAAAACGCATGAAGAATACAAGGACTGTATTTTGTTTTACCGTCTGGGTGACTTTTATGAAATGTTTTTTAATGATGCAAAGGTTGTATCAAAAGAATTAGAGCTTACCTTAACCGGAAAGAGCTGTGGTGCAGAGGAACGGGCACCCATGTGCGGAATCCCATATCATGCAGCAGAAACTTATCTGACCAGACTGGTGAAAAAAGGTTATAAGGTTGCTATCTGTGAGCAGGTGGAAGACCCGAAGCTTGCCAAGGGAATGGTAAAGCGTGAAGTAACAAGAGTTGTAACGCCGGGAACTACCTTAAATGCACAGGCACTGGATGAAACGAAAAATAATTATATCATGTGTATCGCATATATCGGTGACCATTATGGTATTTCTTCTGCAGATATTACCACCGGAGATTACTATGTGACAGAAGTGGATTCGGAGCGGAAATTATTGGACGAAGTCAATAAATACCAGCCGACAGAAATCATCTGTAATGAAGCATTTTATATCAGCGGAATTGATATCGATGATATGAAAAACCGTATGGGAATCGTAATTTATTCTCTGGATGCATGGTATTTTTCTGATGAGACAGCACAGATGACTTTAAAGGATCATTTTAAAGTCAGGGATTTAGAAGGACTTGGTCTTGCAGATTATGACAGCGGCGTCGTTGCAGCCGGTGCATTATTAAAATACCTTTACGAGACACAGAAAACAACCCTTTCCAATCTGGTGGCAATTCATCCGTATACCACCGGAAAATTCATGATTATTGACAGTTCTACCAGACGAAACTTAGAGCTGGTTGAAACCCTCCGGGAAAAGCAAAAGCGTGGTTCTCTCCTTTGGGTATTGGATAAGACCAGGACAGCCATGGGAGCAAGAACCTTAAGAAGCTTTGTGGAACAGCCATTAATTGAGCGTACGGAAATAGAAGAACGTTATGATGCCATTGACGAATTTAATACCAATGCCATCACAAGAGAAGAAATCCGGGAATATTTAAATCCGGTCTATGATCTGGAACGGTTGATTACCCGTGTTACTTATCAGACCGCAAATCCAAGGGATTTGATTGCATTTCGCAATTCCATACATATGCTGCCACCGATTAAGACACTGATGAGTGATTTTCAGTCACCACTTTTAAAACGTTTATATGAGCAGCTGGATACGTTGGATGAATTATACGAATTAATCGAATGCTCCATTGCGGAAGAACCGCCACTTACCCTTCATGACGGCGGCATCTTAAAAGAGGGCTATAACGAAGAGGTGGACCGCCTGCGGAAAGCCAAGACAGATGGAAAGAGCTGGCTTGCTGATTTGGAGGCAAAAGAGCGTGAGAAAACCGGAATCAAGAATCTGAAAATCAAATATAACAAAGTATTTGGCTATTATCTTGAAGTAACCAATTCCTTTAAAGACCTGGTGCCGGACTATTTCACCAGAAAGCAGACTCTGGCAAATGCTGAGCGTTTTATCACACCGGAATTAAAAGAATTAGAGGATGTTATCCTAGGTGCAGAAGACAAGCTGATTGTCTTAGAATATGAACTGTTCCGGGAAGTCCGCCAGAAGGTGGCGGATGAAGTGGTCCGTATCCAGAAGACCGCCAAAGCAGTGGCGCAGATTGATGTATTTGCATCTCTTGCAACGGTAGCGGAACAGAATAATTACTGCCGTCCGAAATTAAACGAAAAAGGTCTTATCGACATCAAAGATGGCAGACATCCAGTAGTAGAACGGATGATTCAGAATGAAATGTTTGTGGCAAATGATACTTATCTTGATAATGGCAGCAACCGTGTGTCTATTATTACCGGTCCGAATATGGCAGGAAAGTCCACCTATATGCGACAGAGTGCGTTGATTGTACTGATGGCTCAAATCGGAAGCTTTGTTCCGGCAAAATCAGCCAAAATTGGAATTGTAGACCGTATTTTTACCAGAGTAGGGGCTTCTGATGACCTCGCCAGCGGACAGAGTACCTTTATGGTTGAAATGTCAGAAGTGGCAAACATATTACGGAATGCCACTTCCAACAGTCTTTTGATTTTAGATGAAATCGGACGTGGAACCAGTACCTTTGATGGATTGAGTATTGCCTGGGCAGTGGTAGAGCATATCAGTAATCCAAGGCTTCTTGGCGCAAAGACATTATTTGCAACCCATTATCATGAACTGACGGAGCTGGAAGGCAAATTAAACAGCGTAAATAACTACTGCATTGCAGTAAAAGAAAAGGGTGATGATATCGTTTTCCTGCGCAAGATTGTAAAAGGCGGAGCTGATAAGAGTTACGGTATCCAGGTAGCAAAGCTTGCGGGAGTGCCGGATAATGTCATTGAGCGTGCCAAAGAAATTGTAGAAGAATTAAGTAATAATGATATTACGGAAATCGTTCAGAATATCAGTGCGGAGGGAAGCAGTAAACGCAGCAAACCGAAGTTGGACGAGGTGGATTTAGAACAGATTTCACTGCTTGATACCATGGACAACGATACGATATTAAACGAATTAAAAGAACTGGATTTGGGTCAGATGACACCAATCGAAGCAATGAATAAGTTATACGAATTACAGAATAAAGTGAAAAACAGATGGTAAAGGAGGTGGATGGCGTTATGCCACAGATTGCACTGTTAAGTCAGGAAACAATTGATAAAATTGCGGCAGGAGAAGTCATCGAACGACCAAGCTCGGTGGTAAAGGAGTTAGTGGAAAATGCGATAGATGCAGGTTCCAGTGCAGTAACGGTTGAAATCAAAGAAGGTGGAATATCCTTTATCCGTATTTCGGACAATGGTTGCGGAATCGAAAGGGAACAGATTCCTTTGGCATTTTTGCGTCATTCCACCAGTAAGATTAAATCCGTAGAAGATTTGTTTACCGTTACATCCTTAGGGTTCCGAGGTGAAGCATTATCAAGTATCGCAGCAGTAAGTCAGGTGGAACTCATTACAAAGACGAACGGTGATTTTACCGGATCCCGTTATCTCATTGAAGGCTCAAAGGAAGTCTCTTTAGAAGAAATCGGTGCGCCGGATGGAACCACTTTTATTGTACGGAATCTTTTTTATAATACACCGGCAAGAAAGAAATTCTTAAAATCCGCCCAGACAGAAGGCACCTATATTCATGAACTGATGCAGCGGATGATTTTATCCCATCCAGACGTAGCTTTCAAATTTATTATGAATAATCAGGTAAAACTGCAGTCATCCGGAAATGGAAATATCAAGGATATTATCTACCATTTATACGGAAGGGATATTACAAAAGCGCTGCTTCCGATTGCACATGAAAGCGAGCTTTTTAAAGTCAGTGGATTTATTGGAAAGCCGATGATTTCCAGAGGAAACCGGGGCTACGAATTATATTTTGTCAATGGCAGATTTATCCGGAGCCAGATTTTATCCAAAGCTATAGAGGATGCCTTTAAACCGTTTCTGATGCAGCATCAGTATCCCTTTACGGTACTTTATTTTGAGATTGACAGCAGTCTTTTGGATGTAAATGTGCATCCCACTAAGATGGAACTTCGCTTTTCCAACCAGCAGGAGCTGTACCGGGAAGTGCAGAGTATTTTATCGGCAGCGCTAGTGCACCGTGATATTATACCGGAAGTTCCGGTGGATACACCAAAGAAAAACGAGATGGAAGTTCCTAAGATAGAGAAGGTAATGCCGGAGCCATTTGAGCAGAAACGTTTGGAAGAAATCCGGAAGGCAGTACGAAAAGACAGTCCTTACGAAATAAAATATCCTGTCAGCAGACCAATGGGAACCGGGTCAGTCAGCTCTGCGGCACAGGAAAAGCTTCTTGATACGATAAAATCAATGCCACCGGAAGATATGACGGAAGAACGGATTCAGAAAGAGCCGCTTCCGGAACAATCGAAAAAAGAAACGGAAAAAGAACTGGCAAAGGAAGCCTATGTCATCCGTGAGGAAGAAACCTATGGAGCAAAGCCGGAAGGAAGCTATGAACAGGGTTCTTTCTTAAAAGAAGAGGAGATGGCAAAGCAGAAGATTATCGGACAGCTTTTTGATACCTACTGGCTGGTAGAATATAATGACAGACTTTTCATTGTAGACCAGCATGCTGCCCATGAAAAAGTCATGTATGAAAAATTAAAAAAGCAGTTTGAGAAGAAAGAGTTTACTTCTCAGGCTATCAGCCCGCCGATTGTCATAACATTATCCATGCGTGAGGCAGAAGTACTGGAGCGATTCAAAGAACAATTTACGAAGCTTGGTTTCGAAATTGAGCACTTTGGTGGTGCAGAATACAGTATCTGTGGAGTGCCGGGTAATCTTTACCGGCTGAATACCAGGGATGTATTGATTGAAATGTTAGATGAGCTTACTGATGGCATATCCGAGCGGGCAACTGCGGATGTTATTTTAGATAAGATTGCATCCATGTCCTGCAAAGCTGCAGTAAAGGGAAGCCAGAGACTGAGCCTGCCGGAAATGGAACAGCTTATGAAGGATTTGATGAAGCTTGATAATCCATATAACTGTCCACATGGAAGACCAACGATTATTGCCATGTCAAAATATGAAATTGAGAAAAAGTTCAAGCGGATTGTGTAGGATGATATGATGAAAAAACCAATTGTAGTATTGACAGGTCCTACTGCAGTAGGAAAAACAGAATTATCCATTCAGCTTGCAAAGGCCATTGGCGGAGAGATTATCTCCGCCGATTCCATGCAGGTGTATAAATATATGGATGTGGGCTCTGCAAAAATCACACCGGAAGAAATGGATGGTGTACGTCATTATCTGGTGGATGAATTGGAGCCTTTCGAGGAATTCCATGTGGTAAAATTTCAGGAATATGCGAAAAAATATTTAAACGAAATTTATGCCCACGGAAAGATTCCGATTATTGCCGGCGGCACCGGATTTTATATTCAGGCTCTGTTAAATGATATTGATTTTACGGAACAGGAAAGTGACAGTGCATACCGGAAAGAGTTGGAAGCGCTGGCAGAAGAACATGGCAACCAGTATCTTCATGACCGGTTAAGGGAAGTGGACCCGGAATCTGCCGAAGCCATCCATCCGAATAACAGAAAACGCGTCATCCGTGCGTTGGAATTCTATCAGGAGACCGGTAGAAAGATTTCTGAGCATAATGCAAAAGAGCAGATGCGGACTTCACCTTATAATTTTGCCTATTTTGTATTAAATGATGAGCGCAGCCACTTATACAAAAGAATCGATGCCAGAGTAGATAAAATGATAGAAGATGGACTGGAAGCAGAAGTCCGCCGCTTAAAGGAAATGGGCTGCACCAAAGATATGGTGGCAATGCAGGGAATTGGCTATAAAGAAATGTTATCCTATCTTGATGGCGGTTATTCTTTGGAAGAAGCAGTTTATATTATCAAGCGGGAAACAAGACATTTCGCCAAACGGCAGATTACATGGTTTAAACGGGAACGGGATGTCATCTGGCTTAACAAAAATGAGTTCGATTATAAAAATGAGGCAATTCTTGCATACATGATAAAGATACTTAAGGAAAAAGCTATTATTTCTTAAGTTTTTATTCATACAAAAAGAAAGAGAACATTATATGATAGACTTGCTGTAATTTAGAAAGAAATTGCAGCCGGAAAGACGAGGAAAATGATGAAAGACGAAATGATTGAAAAGAAATATGAAGAAATGGGTATCAGCAAAGAAGTATACCGTTTTGGAAAAAGATAGAGGATGAATTAAAAGAACGTTTTGCAGCAATTGATGCAACAGCAGAATATAATCAGATGAAAGTAATTGATGCCATGCAGAAAAACAGAGTTTCCGCAGAATGCTTTGCCATGTCCAATGGATATGGATATAACGATCTGGGAAGAGATACACTGGAAAAAGTATACGCAAGCTGTTTCCATGGAGAAGATGCTCTGGTCCGTCCGCAGATTACCTGCGGAACCCATGCACTGGCCCTGGCATTGATGTCAAATTTAAGACCGGGGGACGAATTATTATCACCGGTAGGAAAACCGTACGATACCTTAGAGGAAGTTATCGGTATCCGACCATCCAAAGGCTCACTGGCAGAATATGGCATTACTTATCGCCAGGTAGATTTACTTTCCGATGGCAGCTTTGATTATGAGAATATCAAAAAAGCAATCAATGAGAAAACACATCTTGTGACCATTCAGCGTTCCAAGGGATACCAGACAAGACCTACCTTATCCGTAGAGCGGATTGGAGAACTGATTTCCTTTATCAAATCCATAAAACCGGACGTTATCTGTATGGTAGATAACTGCTACGGTGAATTTGTAGAAGAAAGAGAGCCGCTGGATGTAGGAGCAGACATGATTGTAGGTTCCTTGATTAAGAATCCGGGGGGCGGACTGGCACCAATCGGCGGCTATATTGTCGGCAAAAAAGAATGTGTGGAAAATGCAGCATACCGCCTTACTTCTCCGGGACTCGGCAAAGAAGTGGGTGCTTCCTTAAATGTAATTTCTTCTTTCTATCAGGGACTGTTTCAGGCACCGGTAGTTACAGCAGGTGCATTAAAGGGTGCAATTTTTGCTGCAAATATCTACGAAAGACTGGGCTTTGCCGTTGTACCGAATGGCACAGAGAGCCGTCACGATATTATTCAGGCAGTTACCTTAAACAGCCCGGAAGGTCTGATTGCATTCTGCAAAGGAATTCAGGCTGCAGCGCCGGTGGACAGCTATGTAACACCGGAGCCATGGGCAATGCCGGGCTATGACAGTGATGTCATTATGGCTGCCGGGGCATTTGTACAGGGTTCCTCCATTGAATTAAGTGCCGATGGTCCGTTAAGAGAGCCGTATGCCGTATATTTTCAGGGTGGACTGACCTGGTATCATGCAAAACTTGGAATCCTGATGTCTTTACAAAAACTTTATGAACAGAAACTTGTTAATGAAGATATGATGTGTTAATATAAAGTATATGCCTTTTTGGAAGAAATGGGTTACCGGTGAGAGTAGAAAGAGGTTATAATATGACGGCAAAAAATCTGCCAGTCTCCGAACAGCCCTATGAAAAGTGCTTGAAATCCGGGGCGGCATCCCTATCGGATGCAGAGCTTTTAGCGGTAATTATCCGCTGTGGCACAAATGGAAGTTCTTCAACAGAAGTAGCAAAGCATGTATTGAGCAAACGCACCGGAAATCTTTTAGGGCTTTATCAGATGAGTCTTAAGGAATTACAGGAGGTTCCGGGTATCGGGAAAGTAAAAGCAATCCAGTTAAAGTGTATTGCAGAGCTTTCAAAACGGATTGCACAGACCGGACGCCAGCAGACAGTTGTAATGCAGAATGCTTTTTCCGTAGCAGACTATTATATGGAACAGCTTCGGCATGAAGAAAAAGAACATCTGATGCTTTGCATGTTTGATACGAAGTGTCATTTGATTGCAGATTCCATTCTTTCAATTGGCACAGTAAATGCCTCACTGATTTCCCCGAGGGAGATTTTCTTGAAAGCATTTGAATATCATGCAGTACATGTGATTTTAGTGCATAATCATCCCAGCGGAAATCCGCTACCAAGCAGGCAGGACATTGAAGTTACCAGAAAGATAGTAGAAGGCGGCAGGCTTCTTGGAATTGAGCTTGCTGATCATATTATTATTGGTGATAAAAAATATTTTAGTTTTAAAGAACAGGAAATGCTATGATTTCCGGAGGGAGAAAGAAATGTCGAATAACATTTATGGAATTGATCTTGGAACCTCTAATATGAAGGTATATTGCAAGGCAACTGGGAAAATACTAAATGAAAAAAATACGATTGCCATCATAAATAAGAATCAGATGTATGCTTATGGTGATGCAGCGTATGCAATGTATGAGAAGGCACCGGAGCAGATTCAGGTTTCTTTTCCGATTATCTGTGGTGTTATTGCAGATTTTAATAATATGCAGACCATGATACAGGAATTTTTAGAAAAACACGCAAAGGGCAAGACCCGTGGTGCAGAATTTATCGTTGCGGTACCAACAGATATTACGGAAGTTGAGAAAAAAGCTTTCTTTGATATCTTTTATAAGAGCAAAATGAAACCGAAGTCTGTCCTTTTATGTGAGAAGCCATTGGCTGATGCTGTTGGTTTGGGACTTGATGTTAATGAGCCGACCGGAGCCATGATTGTAGATATCGGAGCAGATACCACAGAAATTTCAGTAATTTCCCTGGGTGGACTTGTATTAAGTGACTTACTGCATTTTGGTGGAAATCGCATTGATGACTCCATCAGCAGTTATATCAAAAAGAACTTTAATCTTGTGATCGGGCGCAAAACTGCTAAGACTTTAAAAGAAGAACTTGGTTCCGGTACACCTGGCATGGAAAAGAGTATGGTTATAGTTGGCCGTGACGTAGTCAGTGGTCTGCCGATTGAGATGGAGATTACTGCAGAAGTCATTTATGCTGCAATTAAGGATAATCTTAATTCTATCTGTAACTCTATTAAAATGATTTTGGAGAAGACTCCGCCTGAACTTGCAAAGGATATTATTCATTCCGGTATTTATATTACTGGTGGCGGTTCTAAAATACATAATCTGGATAAATTATTTACTGAGATTACCAATATAAAGGTAAATTCCTGCGAGAATCCGGAAGAATGTGCAGTTCGCGGATTGAATAAGATTGTTTCAGATGAAAAATATAAACATTTAGGATTCAGTATGAAGTCCAAAATATATAAATAGAGGCATAAAATGAGACGTAGACCAAAACATCAAATTCCAACAAAGTATATATTATTGTCCATGACCGCATTATGTATTCTGGCAATGTATGTCAGTTTTTCATTGAATCTTGGTGGTGGACCGTTGAATTCGATTGCCGGTGCAATTTTTGAACCAATGCAGAAGGGAATCAATTATGCTGGTACATGGCTTTCTGACAAGGCAGATAATTTAAAAAATCTGAATGACGTCATGGAAGAAAACGAACAGTTGAAGGGACAGGTAGAAGAACTGACCAACGAATTAAACACCATTAAATTAGAACAGTATGAACTGGATAATTTAAGGGAACTGTTAGCTTTAGACCAGCAGTATTCGGATTACAAGAAAACCGGAGCAAATGTTATCGGAAAGGATCCGGGCAACTGGTTTTCCATCTTCACCATTGACAAAGGCTCCAAAGATGGAATTGAAGTAGATATGAATGTCATTGCCGGAAACGGACTGGTAGGAATTGTTATTGATGTTGGACCACATTATGCAAAGGTGCGTTCTGTGATTGATGATTCTGCCAAGGTATACGGCATGATATTAAATACGTCAGATAACTGTATCATAAATGGTAATCTTCAGAGTATGAATGAAGACCAGGTAATCGAGTTCTCCGGATTAAACGACAGTGAGAACAAGGTTCAGATAGGAGATCAGATTGTAACTTCCAATGTCAGTGACAAATATCTGCAGGGCATTCTGGTTGGATATGTCAGCAGTATTTCGGAAGATTCCAACCACCTGACCAAATCAGGAACCATTACTCCGGCAGTTGACTTTGAACATCTTCAGCAGGTTTTGGTTATACTTGACAAAAAGGAAACGGGGTCTGATTGATGAGAAGAAAAATCACCGTTACATTAATTATTATTGTATGCTTTTTATTGCAAAGCACATTATTTAAGGCGTTATCCTTTGCGTCTATTTCTCCGAATCTTTTGATTGTGGTCTGTGCATCTTTTGGATTTATGCGCGGAAGAAAAGAAGGGATATTTATCGGTTTCTTCAGTGGACTGCTGATAGATATCTTTTTTGGGGAGATGATTGGATTTTATGCCCTTTTATATATGTATGCAGGCTTCTTAAACGGATGCTTTAAGAAGATGTTTTACCCGGACGATATTAAGCTTCCAATGCTTTTGATTGCCGGAAGTGATTTATCTTATAATCTGTTTATCTACTTTTTCCGGTTTTTATTCCGCAAGCAGTTTGCAATTGGATATTATATGTTACACATTATCATACCGGAACTTGTATACACGCTTTTGATTTCTGTAGTTTTATATTTCATTATTTTGAAAATTAACCAGCGGTTAGAGCGTATTGAAAAAAGGAGTGCAGCGAAATTTGTTTGATACACTGAAAGAAATACTTCATAAAGTTGCAAAATCAAGAATATTTGTACTCTGCGTTGTCATGATTCTTTTGTCATCGACTCTGATAGGCAGACTATTTTACCTTCAGATTATCAAAGGTGAAGAGTATCAGGATAATTACAGTTTAAAAATCCAGAAACCACGTATCTTAAATGGTTCCCGTGGCAATATTTATGACCGTAATGGTAATCTTTTAGCCTACAACGAACTGGCAAACAGCGTAACCATTGAGGATAATGGTTCTTATGACAAGACTTCAGAAAAGAATGAGGCTCTTAATACAGAACTTTACAATATTATCAAAGAGCTGGATAAAAACGGCGATGTCATTGAAAATGATTTTGAAATCGGACTGGATGATGACGGGAACTATTATTATACGGTAGAGGGAACCACATTAAAGCGTTTCCTTGCTGACACTTATGGACATTCTTCTGCAGATGATTTAGTCTATAATAAGAATCTGAAATATAACGAAGCAGAAGCAACCCCAAAGCAGGTAATGGATTATCTTTGCAGATCCAGTGACAAAAATGGCTATGATTTATCGGAAGATGATTATGCCAGAGAAGACTTATACCGGATTGTGGTATTGCGTTGTGCCATTGCAGAAAACAGCTATCAGAAATATATTTCCACAACCATTGCCCAAAATGTTAGTGATGAAACCGTAGCATATATTACAGAAAATATGAATGCATTGCAGGGTGTGGATATCTCGGAAGATACCATCCGAAAATATGTAGACAGCGAGTATTTTTCCCATATTATCGGATATACCGGAAAGATTTCCCAGGAAGAATATGATGAATTATCTGCTGATAATGATGAGTATTCTTTAAATGATGTCATTGGAAAATCCGGAATTGAGCAGGTTATGGACGAAACACTGCAGGGTAAAAAGGGCAGTGAAACCGTTTATGTAGACAGCCTTGGAAAAGTAATGGAGACAACCGAGCGGATTGAGCCACAGGCTGGAAATGATGTTTATCTTTCTATTGATAAAGATTTGCAGGAAGCGGTTTATAATCTTTTGGAACAGGAAATTGCCGGAATTTTATATTCTAAAATTGTGAATATCAAAGAATATAATACCGCAGCCGGAACAGCGTCCGATATTCTGATTCCAATTGATGATGTGTATTTTGCATTGATTAATAATAATGTATTGGATTTAAACCACTTTAGTACTGAAGATGCTTCCGATGTGGAAAAACAGATTTTCAGTGCCTTTGGAAGTAAACAGCAAACAGTATTAGCCCAGGTGGAAAGCAGCCTTAGCAGTTCAGCAGCAACTCCAGTGGATGAGTTGCCTGAGGAAATGCAGGATTATATGACCTATATTCCGAAAATGCTGGTCAATAATAAAATTTTGCTTACAGATTCCATTGACAAATCGGATGAAACTTATAAAAATTATGCAGGTAATAAAATCAGTGTAAATGAATATTTAAATTATGCTATCAGCCAGAAATGGATTGATATCACGAAGTTTTCCGTAGACGAGAAGTATTCTGATTCTTCCGAAATCTATGATGCACTGGTCAGCTATATTGTAGAAGAACTGGCATCAGATAAGGGATTTTCAAAAATTATGTATAAGTACATGATTCACGATGACCTGATTAATGGAACGCAGCTTTGTCTTGCACTTTTTGACCAAAAAGTGTTAAACTATGATGACACGGCAGTAAGTGGGTTACAGTCCGGCAGCATCAGTGCCTTTAATTTTATAAAAGAAAAGGTGAAGAATCTTGAGATTACACCGGCACAGCTTGCATTGGATCCTTGTTCCGGCTCCTGTGTCATTACAGATGTAAAGACCGGCGAACTGTTGGCCTGTGTTACTTATCCGGGCTATGATACCAACCGTCTGGCAAATACAGTAGACAGTAATTATTATAATTTGCTGTATCAGGATTTATCAAATCCGTTCTATAATAATGCAACACAGCAGACGACGGCACCTGGTTCTACCTTTAAGATGGTTACTGCAACAGCAGGACTTACTGAGGGTATTATTTCACCTGGTACAACTATTTTGGATAAAGGACAGTTTGAAGAAGTGGCAAATGGACCAAAATGTTGGATTTATCCAAGCAGTCACGGTTCCATCAATGTTTCAGAGGCATTAAGAGATTCCTGTAACTATTTCTTTTATAAAGTTGGTTACGATTTAAGTATGGTAAATGGAACTTATAATGAAGACCATGGTGTGGAAATGATTAATAAATACTCATCCATGTATGGTCTTGATTCTAAAACCGGAATTGAAATTGCAGAAAGTAAACCGAAGCAGACCACAGAGTTCCCGATTACTTCTGCAATCGGACAGAGTAACAACAGTTTTACTACGGTACAGTTATCCCGTTATGTAACCGCAGTTGCAAACAGTGGAACCGTATATAATTATACCCTGTTAAAACAGGTTACAGATTCCGATGGTAACGTATTAGAAACCTATGAACCGACCGTAAAGAACACGATGGACAATATTTCAGAGAGTACCTGGGATACCATTCATTCCGGTATGAAAATGGTGGTAGAAACGCATGAACAGTTTGAGGGGCTTGGTGTGGATTCGGCCGGTAAGACAGGTACGGCACAGCAGGTACCAACCAGACCAAACCATGCGTTATATGTAGGATATGCACCATATAATAATCCTGAGATTTCCATTGCAACCCGTATTGCATACGGATATACATCAGCCAATACTGCAGAACTTGCTGCATCAGTATATAAATATTATTTCCATTTGGAGGATACATCTACCTTGTTAGATGGTCAGGCAGAAGATGTTGGAGCTGCTGCCAATGCCTTTAATGATTAAATGTCAGGAGGGAAGTATATGTCGCAACCAGTTGTTTTAAAGAGTAATCCCCATGGAATCAATCTGATTTTAGATGATAGAATTCCATTTCAGGAGCTATTAGACGAGATACTTCATAAATTTAAAGAATCCGACAAATTCTTTAAAAATGCCAGAATTGCCTTGTCTTTTGAGGGCAGGGAATTAAGTCAGGAAGAAGAACTTGCAATCGTTGATTTGATCAGTCGAAATACCAGCATTGATGTGGTATGTATTTTAAATAATAATTCCCTGCGGGATGAAATCTGTGCCCGAAAGATTCAGGAATTTGATGAAAGCCAGTCTGGAAGAACCGGTGAATTCTATAAGGGAACACTGCGAAGTGGACAGGTCATTGAATGTAAGACAAGCATTGTTGTACTTGGCGATGTGAACCCAGGTGCAAAAATTATTGCAAAAGGAAATATTGTGGTATTAGGCTCGCTTCGTGGCAATGCCTATGCTGGAGCGGCAGGAGATGAGCATACCTTTGTAGCTGCCCTTGATATGGACCCGGTACAGATTAAAATAGGTAATGTAATTGGAAGAAGCTCTGACCGCGGACCACTGAGTGCCATTAAGAACCGGCGGAAGACTTTAGAACCGCAGGTAGCTGTTGTTATGGATGATTCCATACTAATCGAACCGATTACAAGTGGATTATTAATGAATATATAAGATTTAGGAGGAAGAATAAATCATGAGCGAAGTAATTGTTATTACATCAGGAAAAGGCGGTGTTGGTAAGACAACAACTACTGCAAATGTAGGAACCGGTCTTGCACAGTTAAATAAAAAAGTAGTATTGATTGATACCGATATCGGATTACGTAACCTTGATGTAGTTATGGGTCTTGAGAACCGTATTGTATACAATCTGGTAGATGTTGTAGAAGGCAACTGCAGAATCAAACAGGCATTAATCAAAGATAAGAAATATCCGAACCTTTTCTTATTGCCGTCTGCCCAGACCAGGGATAAAACCTCTGTTACACCGGAGCAGATGCAGAAATTAGTAGAAGAATTAAGAGAAGAATTTGATTACATATTATTAGACTGCCCGGCTGGAATCGAGCAGGGATTTAAAAATGCAATTGCAGGAGCAGACCGTGCACTGGTTGTTACCACACCGGAGGTATCTGCAATCCGTGATGCAGACCGTATCATTGGTCTTTTAGAGGCAAATGAGATTAAGAAAATCGAGTTAATCGTAAATCGACTGCGTATGGATATGGTAAAACGTGGCGATATGATGTCCATTGAAGATGTTCATGAGATTCTTGCTATCGATTTAATCGGTGCAGTTCCGGATGACGAACAGATTGTAATCTCAACCAACCAGGGTGAGCCGTTAGTAGGCTCTGACAGCCTTGCAGGACAGGCATATTTAAATATCTGTAAACGTATCATGGGAGAAGAAGTACCGCTTCTTGACTTAGAGTCTAAAAATGGCGTATGGTCTAAATTCGTAAGTTTATTTAAGAAAAACTAGGGGGATAATAATTATGGGATTCATGGATTTTTTTAAGAAAAAGAATTCCGGTAATGTAGCGAAAGACCGTCTGAAATTATTGTTGATTTCAGACCGTGCTGACTGCTCACCGGATGTAATGGAAAATATCAAAAACGATATTATCCAGGTAATATCAAAGTATATGGAAATTGATGCGGAAGGGCTTGATATTCAGATTACCCAGACCGAATCAGATGGTAATAACGGAGCTGTTCCGGCATTGTTTGCAAATATTCCGATTAAGGATTTGAAGCATTCCGGAAAATAATAGACTTCAGATTGGAAGTAGTGATTTATGTTAAAACAATACCGCTTAAGAGACTACCGTTTCCGACTGGTATTTTATGTGGTGGCACTGACCATCATTGGAATTATGGTAGTTGGCAGTGCAAAGCCTTCCGTACAGAATAAGCAGATTGCAGGATTAATCTTAGGTCTGATTGTAATGGTTGGTATATCGCTGATTGATTACAATTTTATATTGAAATTCAGTTGGATATTCTATTTTGTTAATGTGGCTTTATTGGCAGCTATCTTTGTCATTGGAGAAAAGACAAAAGGCGCGCGCCGCTGGCTGAAGCTTGGAATCCGCTTTCAGCCTTCCGAATTAGGCAAAATCCTGTTAGTTTTGTTTTTTGCCTATTATCTAAGCAAAAATAAAGATAAACTGAATAATATCCGGACGCTGTTTTGTACGCTGGTATTGGCAGCAGTACCGCTTCTTCTGATTTTTAAGGAGCCGGATCTTTCTACCACAATTGTTACAGCATTAATTTTTGCATCCCTCTTGTTTATTGCCGGATTAAGTTATAAAATAGTAATGGGTGTGCTGGCAGTGGCAGTTCCGTCACTGGTTGTGGTCTTAACGCTGGTATTACAGCCGGGACAGAAACTTTTGACAGGAAATCAGGCACTTCGTATTTTAGGCTGGCTGGAACCCGATAAATATCCTAACATTGCATATCAGCAGCAGAACTCGATTATGGCAGTGGGCTCCGGACAACTCTGGGGCAAGGGACTTAATAATACGAATATTGTTTCTGTTAAAAACGGTAACTTTATATCAGAACCACAGACAGACTTTATTTTTTCTATAGTAGGTGAAGAGATGGGCTTTATCGGCAGTGTTATTATTATCGTATTACTGTTTCTTATTACCATAGAATGTCTGTTGGTTGCAAGACGTGCAAAAGACATGGCAGGCCGGTTGATTGCCAGCGGAATTGCTGCATTGATTGGTTTCCAGAGTTTTGTAAATATATGCGTTGTCACAGGCTTGATGCCAAATACTGGACTTCCACTTCCTTTTGTAAGCTATGGATTAACATCGTTAGTCACGCTGTTTGCGGGAATTGGTCTGGTAATGAATGTAGGGCTTCAGCCTAGAAAATATGGACAGGGGGACTAAACGAATGAATATCGGTTTGATTGCACACGACGCGAAGAAAAAGCTTATGCAGAATTTTTGTATTGCATACCGGGGAATTCTTTGTAAAAATGAACTTTTTGCAACGGGAACTACCGGAAGACTAATTGAGGAAGTAGCAAATCTGAATGTCCACAAATATCTCGCAGGTCATTTAGGCGGTGCACAGCAGCTTGGTGCACAGATTGAGCATAACGAGATTGACCTTGTGATTTTCCTGCGTGATCCATTATCACAGAAGTCACATGAGCCGGATGTAAACAGTGTTGTTCGTTTATGCGATATACACAATATTCCGCTGGCAACAAATCTTGCTACTGCAGAGCTTTTGATTAAATCATTAGACAGAGGAGACCTTGAGTGGCGTGAAATGTATAAATAAACGTGTACTGGCAGGTCTGCTTGTTGTATGTGTGTTCGTATCTGTAACGGGTTGTGGGAAAGCCAAAAGCGTTGTAGAGAATGGCTATCCGGTATATGGAGAAAGCAGCAGCGTAAATGTGCTATCCGGTGCAGAGGATACGGTCAGCTCTTATTTTGGTGCCAATTTATGTGTTGGCGGAACTGAAAATATCGGGCAGGAATCCGTAGAACATAACAGTGTGGCAGAGGCCGCCGGAGTATTTAACACGGCAACTAATACAATTACATATGCCCAGAATATATATGAGCGGATGTATCCGGCTAGTACAACAAAGATACTGACCGCTTATCTTGCTATCAAATATGGAAATCTCAGTGATGTGGTAACAATCAGTGACAATGCCGTAAATCTGGCATCTGATTCTTCTAAATGTGGATTGCAGGCGGGAGACCAGATGACTTTACAGGATTTACTTTATGGTCTGATGCTGCGAAGCGGAAATGATGCAGCCATTGCAATTGCAGAACATATTTCCGGTTCCGTAGAAGCTTTTGTGGATTTGATGAATCAGGAAGCACAGCAACTTGGTGCAACCGGTTCTCATTTTATGAATCCAAATGGACTGCCGGATGAGAATCATTATACAACCGTTTATGATTTGTATCTGATTTTCCAAAAGGCATTACAGGACGAGACCTTTTACCAGCTGATTTCTACCAGTTCCTATACCACCAATTATACAGCGGCAGATGGCAGTGCTAAGACCCAGGACTGGAGCAGTACCAATCAGTATAAAACCGGTGAATCCAAATTACCGGATGGATTTACACTGGTGGGCGGTAAGACAGGAACCACCGGGGACGCAGGATTCTGTCTTGTGTTACTTACGGATAATGCCGGTGGACAACCGGTGATATCCATTGTATTAAAGGCAGACTGTAAATCCAATCTGTATCTTATGATGAATGAAATACTTGCCGGATGTGGTAACTAGGCATTGTATAAAGCAGCAACATATTATATAATGAACTTATATAGTTCTTCATTGAAGAAAATAATGTCTGGGAGGAAATGCGATGATTGAAATAATTGCAGGAGAAAAGGGTAAAGGAAAGACAAAAGTATTACTGGATAAGGTAAACGAAGCTGTAAAAACAGTCGGTGGCAGCATTGTATATCTGGATAAGAGCCAGAAACATATGTATGAGCTGGACAATAAAGTCAGACTTGTCAATGTTGCAGATTTTCCAATATCCAATTGTGATGAGTTTTTAGGTTTTATATGTGGTATTGTTTCATCTGATCATGATTTACATGAGATGTATCTGGATAGTTTTCTTACGATTTCCGGTATGAAGGACGAAGAATTTACCCATGCTATTGAAAAACTTGATGTCATCAGTGAGAAGTATAAAGTTAAATTTATTTTAAGTATTTCTATGGATGCTTCAAAACTTCCAGAATGTGCAAAAGCAAAAGTAGTTGTAGCACTTTAAAAATGCCTGAATTGGCAGTAAAAGCGGTGTCTTAAGTCCTTAAAATGCTTAAGACACCTTTTTTACTAAGCCTGTTCGATAGAGCGGATTCGTCCGTAGGCAGAAAGCAGATAAAGACCGCTGATTCCGACAAGTGCATAGATAATGCGGGAAAGCCAGCTCATATTACCAAACAGAAATGCCACCAGGTCAAATCGGAAGAATCCGATGAGTCCCCAGTTGATGGCTCCAATGATTACAAGTGTTAGTAATGTATAATCTAATCCTTTTGAACTCATAGCCAAAGTCCTCCTTTACTATGTAGTATGGTGCAAAGTGGATAACATTATACATCAATTTCTATTTATTCTTTATAAAGGCGGAACGATTGTGGCTGAAACAAAAAAGATTGTAAAGTATCGAAAACCATTTCATTTAAATATAGAGATTGTCATTTTTGTCATTATTCTTGTATATATTCTTTTTATGTATTTTCTTATT
>NZ_QTVB01000139.1:0-812 GCF_003435965.1 Roseburia sp. AF42-8 | reverse complement strand
CCAATAGCAAAAAAAACAAAGCTACATATTTCAAATTATAAGTCAAAGTACTTTTTTATAAAAAGTGTAAATCTATTTTCCTTCTTAAAATTATTTTTGCAATCAATAACCTTTAATCCAAAATAAAACAACCAAATTCCGGCTAATGGTGACAACGTATGCATCCTTATCAATCTCGCCTGTTCAACAAATCCTGGAAATAACAGCATGATTACAGAAGCCAAAAATGCCGTTTCCATAGATTTCAATAAATTCAGCCCTATGTAATACAATGATATAATAACGAGTATTGCAAAAATCACTGATAACATTCTACCACTAACCACTGATAATCCTGTTATTTTATACACAATTGCTAAGCATAAATTATATAACATAGCCCCATGATATTTTTCCATTGTTGTGTTGTGTACAAAATCCCACAAAGCAAACTGATGTTCATTAATCAAACCATATGCCGTTTTTATCATATAATGTTCATCATTGTAAAATTCTGGGTTTACAGCTATTTTATATGAATAAATCAACCAGGCAGAAACTATAAGTATTGCCACATTCACTAAATGAATATAATTTGATGTATTAAGTCGTACAGTGTCACCTTGTTTTGATGCATGAACAGCAATTACAGTTAATGCCAATACTATAATTGTTACTCCTACAGAAATAATAATGCTCAAAACATTTCTGTAGATCAAATTTCTAAATCTTAAGAAAAGAATCATATATGAACACAATAATAGAAAGCCTTGCAACAAAAACAGCAAACCAGCCGATTGTTCATTCTTTTCAAATACATTTTCTGTTTTACT
>NZ_QTVB01000138.1:0-829 GCF_003435965.1 Roseburia sp. AF42-8 | reverse complement strand
ATGAAGACAATAAAGATGTATATGATGCAATCTGTGAAGCGGAACAGAACCTAAAGGATGCAGCGGAAGAACGTGAGACGCAGGGAGTGTGGAAGACCGTTGCCGGAGTGGGTTTGCTTGTAGTAGGCGGAGTATGTATAGTCGCATCATGGGGAACAGCAACACCAATTGTTGCAGCCGCAGAGGGTATTGTTGGAACCGGAACGACTATTTTTGGAGTCGCAGATTCTGCGGAAGGTGCCCAGGATATTTATTATGGAAGCATCGGAGATATTGACAGTACCGCAGTAAATGACTTAAAATATGTGGTATTCCAAGGAAATGAGGAAGCATATTATCTGACAGAAAGTGTCTTTGCATTTGCAGCATCCGCAATGATTCCAATCGGTCAGGCGGCCTCAGCAGGAAACCTGACATTTCGAAGTGGAGCAACAATCGTTGCAAAAGAAGGAATTGCAACAGCAGCAGGTGCAGGAGCCCAGAAGTATACGACGGATTTAACTGGAAACCAGACCGCAGGAATGTTAGCAGGTATGGCAGCAAGTATGGCAACTGCGAAAGGACTGAATGGAATTGAAGCAGGAGCGAAGAAACTGGCGAAACCGAAGCTTGGAGATGTTGGAGACGGCGGAGGTTCAGCGTTTGCAAGAAATAATTTAAAATCTGTGTTAGCTAATGAAAGTTTGACATTAGATGAGTTTAATACACTTCGTTTAGCAGATGTAAATGAATTGTCAGCAGAACAAATTGGAAAATTAAAAAATATAAGAGAAGCAGTGCCTAAGATTGATAGTAATACAGTGATTCAAAAAAACTATTCCCTTTGAGG
>NZ_QTVB01000137.1:0-835 GCF_003435965.1 Roseburia sp. AF42-8 | reverse complement strand
TCCAGAACACACACACATAAATTTCTCACATGGATCAAAGCGAATATATTTTATATTTTGAGGAACTTTAATTTTAAAAGAAAGCTCCTCTTTCTTTCCAATTTTTAAAATATATTTTATCTTTTTAACCTTCGATACTTCAAAGCCATCTCCGAAGTCATAATAGATTTCACTCTCAAGCTGCATAATTGGTGGAAAACCCTGTAATTTGTTTTCATTAAACGCTTCATATCCATACTGATTATTAATTAGCAAATCCTCTTTCATTATATATGCTGGCAAAAAACCTTTATTTTGCATATATATAGACATCAGATAAAATATTCCCTGTGCATCGAGGTCCCCACACCTTACTGTTTCTATTCCACGAATTGCCTCTGTTTTTATAATTGCAAAGCCATCTTCTGATATTACAGGCGATTTGTCCCTGGATAAAACTATTCGAATGTCATTTTTATCCGCTATTTCCTTTATATCGGAATAATAGTCCTGCCAATTATCATAATGCCCCATATTATGAGCTTTTATATAATCCACATATGGAACAAGCATCCCCTCTATTCTGGAGTTTTCCAACAATTTTAATGACTTTTCAAGTTGTTCCCTACTACCAAGAATATTCTGTAAATAATACAACTGGCGCTGTAACAATACGCTTTTTAATTCTGTAGTACTTTTTTTCAATGGATTTATTATAACAATATAATCAAAGTCATCGTAATTTGCCTTCACATTCATTCCTAAATGCAACAAGGAATTTGACTTTTCATTGCATTGAAATACTTCCAAATCATCTTCAAACTCGTTGCATATTTTCCATATTATTTCTTTATAT
>NZ_QTVB01000136.1:0-876 GCF_003435965.1 Roseburia sp. AF42-8 | reverse complement strand
ATTAAGATTATTTTGCGATATATTTTGACCTCGTATATCAATTAATACTGACTGTTCTGTTCCCTCTGGTAAATTACCTATTCTTTGATAATATTGTTTTTCAATATTTCTTGCCAAGTTGCTTCTACCAGATGCAGTTTCAATTTGATAATTCTTTACATCTATACTGAATCCATCCTTATACAAGTCCGGTCTAACACTTCCTTTTGTTCCATATGGAACTTCCTTTCCCTTTATGAATGATTTTTGTTCTAAATAATCTGGGAAATCTTTTGCTGCATCTAATTCAGCTTGTCTCCAAGATGGTCTCTTTGTTAAAGAAGTACCACTCTCCCCAACATTTCCCAACTGCTGCGGTCTTTTTACATTATTTACTACTTCCAGCTCTGTCTCACTGAGCGTTCCATATGTTGCCATTCCGGTTAGTGATCCAACTACAAAGCCTGCCAGTGGACTGTTGGTTGCTTCTGTCATTCTCTTGTCCACATAGCTGCTCGCTGCCACCGTCAGTCCCTGCTTTGCATACTCTGTTACTACTGCCCTGCCGATGGATGTTCCTGCACTTACTGCTGCATTTGCTGCCATTCCTCCGGTCAGTATCAGGGAAGCAGCGATTGTTAATACATTTCCTATTAAATAATAGAGGTCCGGATTACTGGCAAATACTGTATCACGGATTGGATTAACCGATACCATTCTTGGGTCTCCTGTTACTCCTGCATAAACATCCTGACCACCTTCTACTGTATTTGAAAAGCCATATGCTGCTGTTCCTGCGCCAATTGCCATTACTCCTACTGTAGCCACTAAAGGAAGTGCCATACCACAGGTTGCTACGACAAGCATTCCTCCCAGAATCATGGTTCCGACTCCGAC
>NZ_QTVB01000135.1:0-876 GCF_003435965.1 Roseburia sp. AF42-8 | reverse complement strand
TTTTTATCTAATAATTTTGCCACGCATATACAACAATATATTCCTATACTCGCTAATATATAAAACACTAATGGATTAACATATTTTCTTTGATCCAATATAATCCATAAATTATATCTATAATGAGCAATCAATAATACTATAATGCCCAAAGCAAAACCTATTATGTTGAAATACTTCCTGCTGCGAGTCTGAAACTTTCGATACATTCCACCTGCCCACACAATCGGCATAATAACTAATGCGATGTCAAAAAAGCTGTTTAAAAAAAACTCTTTCCCCACATAAAAGAAACCTACGACAGAACATAACGTACAACATACAAAGCTAAAAATACATTCGCCTAGCTCACTTAACCTTAGCTTATATATTGCCAAATATATTACACCATATAACAAGGTTGCCCAAAAGAATGGGAACATAAACCATAATGCACCTGCAAATGGTTCTGCGTTTAATTTCAAATAATTTACTAGAGCATCCATCCCTGTACATATGTCATACGGCTGATATACATCTTGAAGAATCCCCATTTTATAAAACACATTACGCATCAAACCAAGTAATACCATGTATACCATATACATCGGAAAGAAACTATGCAGCCTTGCCGCAATTAATCTTGATACATTATTAGCATACTTTTCTTTATTATATGTAAGTCCAATTATAAAAAGGAACAATGGCAAATGCCAATAATAAATAATTGGAACAATATTAGATGCATTTGTATGCCCTAATACAACTGCAATTATACCTATCCCTTCAGGTATGAAATCTCCGTATGTTTCTTCATGCTTTCTTCCTTATTATTCTATTTTTCATTTTCTTAATTTAGTTATTATTCTCCAATCTACGTACTATTTTTATCTCGTG
>NZ_QTVB01000134.1:0-912 GCF_003435965.1 Roseburia sp. AF42-8 | reverse complement strand
CTGTTTATAAAGATAATCAAATATGGAATATATCTTGCTGTCTGCAACCTCAAAATTATTATATTGAATATAATCTATTAAATCTATTATATTACGTTCTTTCGTCTGTTCATTTCCCGTCACAACTAGCAACAATTTCTTTTTTGCCCTTGATACAGCAACATTAATCAAATATGGATCATCTACAAAATCTGATATAATATCATCCACTGTTGAAATAATTATATTATCCTTTTCTTTACCTTGAAACTTATGCACTGTATCAGCAGCAATACCTGTTATTTCACTATTCAATGCCTCCACTTGATTTCTATACGGCGCTATTATTCCTGTCTCTCCTAAATCTAGATCATATTTAGGTATAATCTCTTTCTTAATAATATCTATCTGACGTTGGCTATAATGATTCCGCTCATGATTTCCTACAACTGTTTTTACTACTGATAGAACATCCTTTTCCCCCTTATCCTCCGTCATTATAATTAATTCTCCATGATAAAATTTTTGATTACAAAAATTTATTATTTTAGGATGGCATCTATAATGTTCTCGTAATAACGTTTGTGCCACATTGGGCATAACCTCTAAAATGGACTGTAAAAAACTCTTTGTATAGAGATACCCCTCATTTATATTAAAACTATCAAATATGGCTTTTGCTCTTATTTTCACATCACTTGAAACAACATTTGGGAGTTGCTTCGTATCTCCTACAATCACAATATTTTTTGCTCCAGAAATTGCTAACGCTCCAGTCACAATATCTACCTGTGATGCCTCATCCATAATAAGATAATCATATACTACTTCCGAATTTAAGCTATTCCTTGAAGAAAAAGTTGTACTTAATATAACTGGATACTCATCCAATACTTCATATGATTTTTTTCCATAAATCATCTTCCTTAAATT
>NZ_QTVB01000133.1:0-920 GCF_003435965.1 Roseburia sp. AF42-8 | reverse complement strand
ATAGCAAAAATGGCTGGTGTTGAGGAAAATGATATTGACAGGCTTTTAGCCAATCCACCAGAAAAGATTGAAATCGAAGTAAAGTATAAAATTGCTGTGACGGTTATGGAACTGCGATTTTGGCTAAAAGATTGTGAATCACCGATATAATCGGGATTTGTGAGTAGAGGGCACTTATGAAAAATAAAAGTATCAATCAAGTTTCCATAATAAATGGTGAAGATGGTCCCACAAGTGTTTTTATATTTGGAGAAGCTCAAAAGCAATCTCTAAAGATTAGAATCCGAAATGCTATCTATCAATCCAGACGAAAAAGGATAGAAAAGAGAATAGCGGCCAACCCGCATACCCTTGCGGAAGTGGTGCAATACGCAAAGGATCATTATGATTTAGTGGAAATCAATCCTGCCGCAACAAATTGGATAGAACGACAGAAAAATCTAAAAGCTAGTTTGATTATGCAGCATAAACCAGAACTTTTGGGCCAAAGGAAGGATATTCCAAAACCAGATTTTCATAATGAAGAATCTGTTAAAAATTTTTTGAATGAAATGGAAATTAGAAATAAATTGATTGACCAAATGCCTGATAATGTAATTCCCATGGATTTTCATTTATATGAAATAAAAATTGGTGAGGATTTAATGGAAATAGAGGTAGATTATACCTGGAATATATTTGGAATAGCTTACTCTGGAAATAAGTCGGTCATAAAAAGGTTTAAGAAAATAGCCAGAGATTTATATTGTTATTATGGTGTCAGTGAGGAGGATATAAAGAACCGGACAAAAAGATATTCTTCACTGGTAACGGAATTGAGTTCATAAATAAGCAGTTAATTTAGCAACAACTTGTTGCAGATTCTAAAGTTATCTTGCATAATTAAAATATAAAAGATGTATATAAGGTCGGAACAGAGA
>NZ_QTVB01000132.1:0-966 GCF_003435965.1 Roseburia sp. AF42-8 | reverse complement strand
GAATAAAAAGTCTGAAACGGAAAAGAAAATATGATGCATGTATAAGTTTTTTAGATAGTGCAAATATTGTAAATATTTTAACTAAAACGGCGAAAACCAAAAACAATAGTGTCTGTAAGGTGTGAGCTGTCACAGGATAACTCATTTTCATATAGATATATATTAACTCCAATGGTAAAACATTTATACAATAAAGCGGATAAGGTGGTTTCGTTATCAAAGGGAGTGGAAAAAGATTTAGTTAGCAATTTTGGCTTGGAACCACAGAAAAATTGTACTATATATAACTGTTACAACTTGCAAAAAATGAAAATGTTGGCAAATAGTGAAGATAATGTGTTAAATGATTTGGGAGAGAATGAGGTATGTTTTATATCAATGGGGAGATTCACATACCAAAAAGGAGGCTGGCACCTAATAAGAGCATTTGCCAAATTAGTCCACGATGGTTATAAATGTAAGCTAGTTCTTCTGGGAACGGGGGAGTTAAAGGAATATTATGAGAAATTGGTTGAAGAATATAATATAGAAAAATCCGTTGATATAGTTGGATTTGCGGATAATCCATTTATATATCTGAAAAAGGCAACATGTTTCGTATTTCCATCTTTATTTGAAGGTTTTGGGAATGCATTGATTGAAGCATTAGCATGTGATTTGCCGGTTATTTCTTCTGATTTTAAGTCGGGCGCAAGGGAAATTCTTGCACCAGGAACAAATATAGATTCTCATGTTATGGATGAAATTGAATATGCGAAATATGGAATTTTGGTTCCAGTATGCGAGGGAAAATATTTTGGAGCAGAAGAAAAGTTAACAAAAAATGAAATGATAATGTACAGGGCTATGACGGAAATCATTAATAATAAGGAACTGAGGGATATGTACAAAAAAAATGCACATTTATGTGTAGAACAATATGAACCACAGAATATTATTAAACAGTGGATTGACTTAATTGAAGAA
>NZ_QTVB01000131.1:0-972 GCF_003435965.1 Roseburia sp. AF42-8 | reverse complement strand
TTTTCGATTCTTTTTTGTTAATCTCATCATTTTTCTTCCTCACTTTCACTATTCCATTTTTTGCTGTACTTTTTTGCTTCTTTATCATTTATCAACCATCCCAATGATCTAAGAAATTCTATTTTTTCACTATTAGTCTCCCATTTTTTTAGAACAAGTAATTTTCCTTCTTGACGTTCACGCTCTTTGCCATTAAAAAAATTTATAGCCGGTCCTCGTTCATAACATATCGGCATACCATTCTGTATCATTACAAAAACAGCCGAGCCTCTAGCTGTAACTACTCTATCACCTACCATACCATCAAAATTTCCTTTATTCAATTTGAATAATAATTTCTTTTCTTCCTCCGTTATTTCGTTTCGTCTTTCACATACTAAACCAATTTCCTTATGATTTTTCGCCTTATAGCTGGAACTATTCAAAACCTCCTCTTCTATCACTTCTTGAAATTTTTTTATACAAGAATTTTGTGCTTCACTCTCTTTCACTTCATTTTTCCTACAATACCTAATGCCAACTATCATCCCTATAACACCTCCCAAGGCAGCCACCAATAGCGTTTTTTCTTTCCATACAGAAATTGCTTTTTCTACTTCTGCCTTTCCAATACTTTGATATAATTTTTCTCTACTCCCACCTGCTTTCTGTAAATCAATTCTTACTTTGTTATAGTCTCCTAAATTTTGAATTTGATTGCTCATTATTTGTTTCTCCTTAACTTTTTAAATTAGTCTCCGATTTGCTCCTGCATTTTTTCTACTATTACTATCTCTTAATAACAAAAAAGTCCGATTTGCTCCTGCATTTTTTCTACTATTACTATCTCTTAATAACAAAAAAGCTTCCTCCTTTCCTCAGTCAGAAAAGAGCAAGCAAAACTATCACATATTTAGGTACAAAAATAACACCTTAACTGTTCATGATAACTCTTTCTGATACTGATTAGGTACTAAAATAAACTTTTAATAT
>NZ_QTVB01000130.1:0-984 GCF_003435965.1 Roseburia sp. AF42-8 | reverse complement strand
CATCTTCTACTTCTTTTTTTAATATCTCTGTACCCTCTTTTATTTTCCACGATGCAAAATCAGGATAATTTAATATCCTGTTTTTCAATAAATATTGTTTTGTTACTACTACCCTCTTTTATTTTCCACGATGCAAAATCAGGATAATTTAATATCCTGTTTTTCAATAAATATTGTTTTGTTACTACTATTTCCTAATCTTGCAGCAACAAACCCCAAATTGTATTTAGGTGAAGCTAACTTCTCATATACATTTTCAGTTGCTGAATTATTATATGAAACTATTTGTACGGTTTTCCCTTGCATTAATATATTCGCAATAATATTTAATATCGTTTGTGTTTTTCCTGTTCCAGGTGGTCCTTGAATAACACTAATCTGATTTTCCATAGCATTTTTTACAGCCATATATTGACTATTATTACAGCCAAAAGGAAAAATAGGAGTATAATTCCGGTTTAAATTTTTTGTTTTCAGAGAAGCTGGCTTCAAATATTTTGCTAAAGCAACATTATTTCCTACAAAAGATATCCTCTCAAAACCGCTCTTTAATAGACTTGTATTTATTTCATTATTCCCAAAGTTAAGTAAACCTGCAATTTGCTTTATGTACGCAAATACATTTGCAGTCTGCTCTTGATTAAGACACGACTCAATAATCTGTAAATCAGTTTTACAATAGTCTCTTTCACTTCCATCTTTAAAGCAAATATGCCAATAAGATTTATTCTTAGTTTCAAACACATAAATAGCCTCAATATCAAAAAACAGCCGCCCTGCTCTGCCAATTCGATACATATTAGTATTTAATACTGTTGGATTAGTTATTTTCTCTACATTTTCATATGCATACGAATAAACCCTTCCATTGTTAAATTTCACATCCCATTTCCGAATCATTCTATCATATACACATGAGATTACTTCAGATGTCTTTATCTCACCCTTTATAATAACCATATAATATCTTGTATCCATCTATTT